>JBDKFA010000235.1:0-25863 GCA_039798945.1 Pseudomonadota bacterium | reverse complement strand
AGGCGATCAACTCCGGGTCGGTGAAGGCCATGGCCTTGACGATCGGCGACCAGTTCTCGTAGTCGAGCACGGTGCTGGCGGCCAGCTCGGGCTCGATGTAGTAGCCGCTGTTGTCCAGCAGCAGCGACTCGAAGTCGTGGGCGAGCTCGGTCTCGCTCTTCATGCGCAGGTAGGCCTCGGTCCAGCGCGTGTTGCCGCCACGCTCCTCCCGCGTGGAGCGCTCCAGCACCGCCACCTTCGCGCCCGCCTGCGCCGCCGCCACCGCGGCACTCAAGCCGGCCACACCACAGCCCACCACGAGAACATCGACGTTCTGATCGGTATCGGATTGCATGGGAGTCACCTGTGATGCGGATGAGACGGGGACGCGAGCAGCCCGAGCCGCACGCGGCTCACGTGCTCGAACCCCTCACGAATCGATCCGCGGTAGATCGCATCGATGCCCGGGTGCGCGGCCGGCGCACCCAGGAGCCTGCGCGCATGGTCGATGCCCCAGCCGCCCAGGGCGCGCATCGCCTGACTGGCGTCCAGCACCTCGACCCCGCCGCGCCAGGCCCGCACCCTGACGACGGCCTGGTCCAGCCGCGTGGGCGCCGACTTGTCGGCCACGAGCTCGACCCTTTGCAGCAACGCAGCGACCGGGGCCGGCGGCACCCATGGCCCGGGCGGGCCGGAGAAGGCCGCGTAGGTGGCGCCTGCCGTGCCGGCGATGGCCGCCACCGCCTGTGCGCTGTTGCGCGCCTGGCGCATGTCGCGGGGTACCGGGCAGTCCAGGTGCGGGATCCACGGCATGTGGATCTCGATGCGGTCCAGCGGCCGGGCGTCGCACTGCTCCAGCAGCGTGACCAGGGCATTGAGGTAGATGTTGCACGGGTAGCGCTTGAACACCAGGGAGCGGGCAACGCCCGTGTGCGTGGGCTCGGCCAGGTTGTTCAGATCGACCTGGCCGACCCCGAAGAGCGAGGACAGGGCGCGCTCGAGGTCGCTGGAGGCGTCCCAGCCCTGCGACGCCAGCAGGGCCGCCTCCAGGCCATGAAAGGCGCCCCAGCCGAAGTGGGTCATGCCGATCATCGAGGCCGCGCTGTTCACGGCCAGCCCCGCGGCACGGGTCAGGGAGATGGCCATCGCGTTCGCGGTAGCCTGCGGGTCCAGCCGCAGCGCGCGCGCGCCCGAGGCGGCTGCGGCCAGTGCCCCGTACACCCCGGCGCTGTGAAAACCCACGCCGGGCCGGGCCGTGACGCAGCGGCGCACCTGCCAGGCCGCCTCCACCGCGGCGAGCACGGCGGCGCACACGTCGGCTTCACTGTCGGCCACCACGCACGCCGCCAGGGTGGCCGGCAACACCGTGTGCGAAGGCCCAGGGTCCATCGGGTCGAGATCGGCGGCGGCGGCCAGGGTGGCCAGATGGCCGATGCCCTGCAGGGGCTCGAACAGCGCCGCCAGGGCGCGCGAGGAGGCGCGCGTGTCGTCGGCGCGATAGGGCCACACCCAGCCTTCGCGCTCCACGCCGATCAGCGTGCACAGCAGCGCCGCACGCATCGCCTGGTCGATGGCGACACGCTCCTCGGGCCTGGCCTGGCTGAAACCCGTCGTGCTGACGAGCCGGGCGAGCGCGAGCAGTTCACCGGCCATTCACTTCGTCCCGAACGGGTTGGCCATGGGCAGGTCGGTGGAGATCCACACGCTCTTGGGCTCCATGTACTCGCGCACCGCCTCGATGCCGCCTTCGCGCCCGATGCCGCTGTGCTTGAAGCCGCCGAAGGGCGTGGTGTAGCTGCTCGAGCGGTAGTTGTTGACCCAGACCGTGCCCGCGCGCAGCTTGTCGGTCATGTGCAGCGCGCGGTGCAGGCTGCGCGTCCACACTCCTGCGGCCAGGCCGAAGCGGATGTCGTTGGCGATGCGCACCGCGTCGTCTTCGTCCTTGAACCTGATGACGGCCAGCACGGGCCCGAAGACCTCCTCCTGGGCGATGCGCATGTCGTTGGTCACGTCCACGAAGATCGTCGGCTCGACGAACTGGCCGCAGCCGTACCCCGCTCCGGACAGGGGGCGCCCGCCCACGACGCAACGCGCACCTTCGCTGCGGGCGATGTCCAGGTAGCGCACCACCTTCTCGTACTGCGGCCGCGTGGTGATCGGACCGATGCGCGAGCGGGGGTCGGCTGGATCGCCGATCCTCGCGTCGCGGGTGAGCGCCACCAGGCGCTCCACGAAGGCGTCGTGGATGGTCTCCTGCAGCAGCAGCCGCGAGCCGGCCACGCAGGTCTGGCCGGTGGCCGAGAAGATGCCGCTGAGCGCGCCGTGCACGGCCTGGTCGAGGTCGGCGTCGTCGAAGACGATGTTGGGCGACTTGCCGCCCAGCTCCAGCGACACGCGCTTCAGGCCCTCGGCGGCCATCGCGTACACGCGCCGGCCCGCCTCGTCGCCGCCGGTGAAGGCGATGCGCTGCACCAGGGGGTGGCGCACCAGGGGCTCGCCGACCTCATGGCCGAATCCGGTGACGACGTTGAAGACCCCGGGCGGAAACCCGGCCTCCACGAAGAGCCGGGCAAGCTCGAGCAGCGAGGCGGAGGTGTACTCCGAGGGCTTGCACACCACCGTGTTGCCGGCGCACAGGGCCGGCGCGATCTTCCAGGTCGTCAGCGACAGCGAGGAGTTCCACGCCGTGATGCTCGCCACGACACCCATGGGTTCGTAGCGGATGAAGTTGAAGACCTTGGGCTTGTCGATCGGCACGACGTGGCCCTGGATCTTGTCGGCCAGGCCGCCGTAGTAGTAGAAGTACTTGGCCATGTAGCGCACCTGCGCCAGCACGTCCGAGTAGAGCTTGCCGTTGTCGCGGCTCTCCGTGCGGGCCAGCTGCTCCGCGTCGCGCTCGATCAGGTTGCCCAGCCGATGCAGCAGCATGCCGCGGTCGCTGGCGCACAGGCGCGACCACGGCCCCTCGAAGGCGGCCGCCGCGGCGCGGACGGCACGGTCCACGTCGAGCGCATCGGCGCGCGCGATCTGCGCCCACTCCTCGCCCGAGAAGGGGTCCTGCGAGGGGAACCAGCCTCCCGAGTGCGGGTCCACCCACTGGTTGTCGATGAAGAGCGGGTAGCGCGTCGTCATGGCGTGTGCGAAGTCTAGGGTTGGGCGTCCAGCAGGAGCTGCGAATGGCTGCGCGCATCCAGCGTCCAGAGCTCGCCGAGCAGCTGCCGTGCGCGATCCGGCCCGATCACCGGGGCCGCCAGTTCGAGCAGCTTGTCGTCGAGGTCACGGTCGTCCAGCGGCTGTTCCGGGTCGCCCTTGCGGTTGGGCTGGAGGTGGGTGCAGCGGCGGCCGTCCGTCAGCGTGAGCTCCAGGCGCGCGGCGCGCATGCGCGGGAAGCCCGCGTCGAGCTGCGGGTCCAGGCCCACCCGGATGCGCTGCATGAGGCTGCGCGTGCGCGGATCGTGCAGCCGCTCCGGCTCGTAGGCGGCCATGCGCACGCTGCCGTGCACGAGCGCGCTGGCCACCATGTAGGTGAGGCTGAAGCGTGCCTCGTGGGCGGTCTGCGGGTGCAGGTGGCAGGCGATGTCCAGCGCCGGCTGGTAGGTGTAGACGTGCAGTTGCTCGATCTGCTCGGGCTCGAGGCCTTCACGCTCTCGCAGTGCCAGGGCACCGTCGATGGCCGGGAACGCGTGGCCGCAGCCGACGTGGTTCTTGAACGTCAGGCGCGTGATGTGGAAGTCCTGCCCGAGCGTCTCGTCCACGCGGGACCAGTCCGGGCCATCGCCCATGGCGCGGCCGAAGCCCACCTCGCCCTCGAAGATGTCGAGCGCGCCGGTCGCCCCGGCTGCGGCGACCTGCGCGGCCAGCACACCCGCCTCGGCGGCACGCCCGGCATGCAGGGGCTTGGACATAGAGTCCAGGCGGAAGGCCTGCTGCAGCCCGGCGGCGAAGGTGGCAGCGGTGGCCAGCGCGTGCGCGAAGGCGCCCGCGTCCAGGCGCATCGCCTCGGCGGCTGCCGCCGCCGCGCCGAGGGTGCCGATCGTGCCCGTGCTGTGCCAGCAGCGGTAGTGGGCGCGCCCCATCGTGGCGCCGATGCGCGTGGACAGTTCGTAGCCCGTCACGACGGCGCGCAGCAGAGTCTGCCCCGAGGCTGCCTGCGCATGGGCCGTCGCGAGTGCAGCGGCGATGGTTGCGGCGCCGGGGTGGTACATGGCATCGCGAAAGCTGTCGTCGACCTCGGCCGCATGGGCGGCCGCGCCCTGGACGAGGGCGGCCGTGCGCACCGTGGCCGCTCGGCCATCGGGCAGGCGCGCCGGGCCATGGCCCAGTTCGTCGGCCAGCGCGTGCAGCAGCGCGCCCAGCGGCGCGGTGTGCAAGCCCGGGTACACCGCGGCATGCCAGTCGACGAGCGCACGCTTGGCATGGTGCAGCACCGCGGGCGGCATCTCGGCCGCGCGCGCCCTGAGCGCATGGGCGGCCAGGCGTTCGGCTACGTACACGACACGCCCTGAAGGCTGGGGGTGCAGACACCGGGGCCGCGGGCAGCCGGGCCTGCCGGCTGCGACAGGATCGCCACGCCATCGGCCGCGCGCACGCCGCCGCCCCGCGGGAGCACGAACAGCGGGTTGATCTCGGCCTCCAAGAGGGCCTCGCCGAGCTGCGAGGCCATGCGCGAGAAGGCCACCACCGCCTGCGCGAGCGCCTGCACGTCCGCCGGCTCGCGCCCTCGGTAGCCGTCCAGCAGCGGCCAGGCCTTGAGCTCGCGTGCCATGCCCAGGGCCTCGTCGTGCCCGAGCCAGCTGCCCGGCGGCAGCAGGCGCAGCGTGGTGTCGTCGAAGAGCTCGGCGGCCACGCCACCCATGCCCAGCAGCACGGCCGTTCCGAGCGCATCTCGGCGCAGGCCCAGGATCACCTCGGTGCCGGTGCCGAGGTGTTCCTGCACCAGGAAGCGCCCCGGCCGCCGCCCGAGCCTGGCCTGCACGCCGTCGGCCATCGCCTGCAGCCTCGGTGCGACCTGCCCGGGCGCGAGCCCGACGGCGACGCCGCCGAGTTCGGTCTTGTGCAGGTACTGCGCGCCGAGGATCTTCAAGACCACGCGTCCCCCGAGCTCCAGGGCGGCCTGCTCGGCTTCCTGGGGGGTGGACACCACGATCTCGCGCACGCCGGGCACGCCAAAGTGAGCGAAGAGCTGCTTGGCCTGAGCCTCGTCGAGCGCGCCGCCGGGCAAGTCTCCCAGCGGCACCCCTGGTGCCGCATCCGCGGGTACGGGTTCGGGTGCGGCCGGCCGCGCCGCCCGGAGCAGGCCGGCCAGTGCCGCCGCGCAGCTCTCCGTGGCCGAGAACGCGGGCACGCCGCGTTGCGTCAGCAGCGTCGCCACCGCCGGCGCATGCGGGCTGACATAGGCGATCACGGGTTTGTCGGACGACGCCAGGCCGTCCTCGATGGCGCCGGCCATCAGCTCGGGCTGGGCGAGGCTGGAGGAGCCGACGATGATCCCGAGCGCGTCGTACTGGGGGCTTGCCATCAGCGTGCGGATCACCCGGCGCAGGAACTCCGGCTTCAGGCCCGCCAGAGTGACGTCGATCGGGTTGGCCTGCAGGGCCATCGGGTCGTCCGTGCGCAGCGCCTGCAGCGCCGAGAGCGTCTCGCCCTCGGGGGGCGGCGTGTGGAAACCCGCCAGGCCGAGGCTGTCGGACAGCAGCGCGCCGGCCCCGCCGGTGGAGGTGAGCACGGCCACCCGCCTGCCGTGCAGCACGCGCCCGGTGGCCAGCGTCGCGGAGATGTCCAGGAGTTCGCCGAAGGTCTGCGCGCGCACGATGCCGAGCTGCCTGAAGAAGGCGTCGTACATGCGGTCCGTGCCCGCCAGCGCCCCGGTGTGGGAGGCGGTGGCCCGCGCGCCCGCCTCCGAGCGCCCGACCTTGAACGCCACCACCGGCTTGCCCGCCTGCGCCGCCCGCAGGGCCGCGGCCCGGAACTTGTGCGGGTGGCGCACGGTCTCGATGTACAGCGCGATCACGCGCGTGGCGTCGTCCTCGGCGAGCGCATCGATGAAGTCGGCGACCTCCAGGTCGGCCTCGTTGCTGGTGGCCACCAGCTTGGACATGCCGATGCCGCGGGCCGCCGCGCGCGACAGCAGCGAGCCGAGGATGCCCCCGCTTTGCGAGACGACCGCGATCGAACCCGCCGGCAGCGGGTCCATCTCGAGGGCGCCGCTGGCCGATAGCACGATGCCTTCGGTCAGGTTCACCAGGCCGATCGTGTTCGGGCCGAGCAGGCGCATGCCGGCGGCCGCGTCGAGCAGCTGCACCTGCCGCTGGCGACCGTCTTCGCCGGCCTCGGCGTACCCGCTTGCCAGCACGATGGCCGCGCCGCAGCCGCGCGCGGCCAGCTCCCTCACCGCCAGATGCGCCCGCTCGATGCCCAGCATCACGATGCCCACATCGGGCACTTCAGGCAGGGCGCCGACGTCGGGAAAGCAGCGCAGCGCGCCGATACGCTCGAGCCTCGGGTTGACCGGGTAGATCGATCCGCCGAAGCCGTGCTTGTGCAGGTAGGCCAGCGGCCGGCCGGAGGTCTTGGTGGCATCCCCCGAGGCCCCGATGATCGCCACGCTGCGCGGTCGCAGCAGCCTGTGGATGGCCGCCACGGTGGCCTTGGTGGCCTTGGTGGCCGTGGTGCCCAGGGTCGTCACGGCCGGCCCGCCGTCTTGGCCAGGAACGCCATCACCGACTCGCGGTGCTGCTCGGTCGTGTAGCAGATCGCCTGCGCCTGGCTGCCCTGCGCGAAGACCTGCTGCGCGGGCAGCTCGAAGCTCTGGTTCACGATGGTCTTGGCCAGCGCCAGCGCCGGCCCGGCATTGCGGCCGAGCTCCGCGGCCCAGCTGCGCGCCTCGTCGAGCAGGCGCTCGGGCGTGGTCTTGCGGTCCGCCAGGCCCAACGACAGGGCCTCGTCCGCGTCCACCCGTCGCCCCGTGAAGATCAGCTCCTTCGCCTTGGCCAGCCCGACGCGACGCGGCAGGAAGTACATCCCCCCGCCATCGGGGATGATGCCCCGCAGCAGGTACGACCACGTGAAGCTCGCGTCCTCGCTGGCGAGGATGAAGTCGCAGGCGAGCGCCGTGTCCGCGCCCAGGCCCGAGGCGGCGCCGTTCACGGCGGCGATGACCGGCTTGGGCATGGTGTGCAGGAGCGCCTGCGCCCGGTGGACGCCTTGCTGCCTGCGCCAGCCGTTGAACGCGACTTCGCCAGCGGGCGCGTTCATCCGCCTTTGCATGCCCTCGATGTCGCCACCGGCGCAAAAGCCCTTGCCGGCCCCGGTCAGCACGAGCACCCGCACGCCGTCGTCGGCGGCCACGCTCTCCAGCGCCGCGACGAACTGTGCGCGCATCTCGTCGCTCATCGCGTTGCGCTTGTCCGGACGGTTGAGCGTCAGCGTGGCGATACCGCCCGATACCTGCAGGTCGATCAGCGAATGGCCCATGGGGAGTGGTGCAAAGGCGTGCCGGGTGAAGGCGCAGCTTAGAGGGACGCCCGCGTCTTGTGGGCGCCTGCGTTCCAAGCAATGGAACGGCCGGGGGTACATTCGGGCCGCCATGGCCGCGAAAAATCCCCTCTTGCCGGACAAGCCCGGGCGCTCGCCCGCCAACCGCTCGCTGGCGCGCGGGGTCGAGCTGCTGCGTGCCTTCAGGCCCGGCACCGAGGTGCTCGGCAACGCCGAGCTGGCCGAGCGCACCGGCCTGCCGCCTGCCACCGTGACCCGGCTGACGCAGACCCTGGTGGGCGCGGGCCTGCTGCAGGAAGCCTCGGACCGGCGCGCCCTGCGGCTGGCACCGGCGGTGCTGAGCCTGGCGCACGCCATGCGCACGGGCTGCCCGGAGCTGCAGGTGGCCGCGCCGATCATGCGCGACGTGGCCGAGCGCCACTTCATCAACGTCGGGCTGGCCGCCCCCGACCGGGACGAGATGGTCTACCTGGAGTCGATCCGCCACGCCCGCCGCGTCGCGCTGCGCAAGGTCGTCTCCGGGCAGCGGGTGCCGATGGAGCTCACCTCCTTGGGGCGCGCGCACCTGGCGGTGGCGCCTGCGCGCCGACGCCAGGCCCTGATGGCAGCGTTCCGACGGCGACGGGGGCCGCAGTGGCCGGCGCTCGAGCGCGAGATCGAAGACGCAATCGCGCAGGTGCGCGCGCAAGGGTGGTGCGCCACCTCGTGGCTGCCGGAGGTCGTGGCCCTGGCGGCCCCGCTGCGCCACGCGAGCACGCCGCTGGTGCTGAACGTGAGCGTCACCACGGCCGAACCGGTCGTCGACGTGCTGGCGCGGCTGGCGCCCATCCTGCGGGACACGCTGGCGCGGATCGAGGCGGGGCTGGTCGAGACCGGTCGGTCCTGATCGTCCCTGATCGGTCCTGATCAGGCCTGATCGAGCCCGCACGGCCGCCGCGCCGACGCGTGTGCAGCCGCCTCAGGGCCGGCGCCCGAACGCCTCGGCAGCCACCGTCCACGCCCGCGCCTGCTCGCTCAGCGAGAAGCCCAGGCCCGGCCGGTCGGGTACCCACATGCGCCCGCCCTCGAGCTGCAGCTGCTCGTTGAAGAGCGGACCGAGCCACTCGAAGTGCTCGAGCCAGGGCTCGATGCCATAGGCCGCGGCCAGATGCAGGTGGATCTCCATCGCGAAGTGCGGGGCGAGCTTGCGCTGCTTGAATTCGCCGAGCGCCATGATCTTCAGGAAGGGCGTGATGCCGCCCACGCGCGGCGCATCGGGCTGGATGTAGTCGGTGCCCGCGAGGATGAGCTGCGCGTGCTCGTCGAAGCAGGTGAGCATCTCGCCGGTGGCGATCGCGGTGTCGAAGCGGCCGGCCAGCAGCCCGTGGCCCTCGAAGTCGTGGGCGTCCAGCGGCTCCTCGATCCACGTCAGGTCGAAGGGCTCGAGCAGCCGGCACGCGCGCGTGGCCTTCTGCCGGTCCCATTGCTGGTTGGCGTCCACCATCAGCGGGAACTCGTCGCCCAGCAGCTCGCGCACCGCGCGCACGCGCTCGATGTCGCGCTTGAGCTCGGGCTGCCCGACCTTGAGCTTGATGCCGCCGATGCCGCTGGCGCGCGAGATCTCCACGTTGCGCAGCACCTGCTCGAGTGGCGTATGCAGGTAGCCGCCCGAGGTGTTGTAGCAGGCCACCGAGTCGCGCTGCGCGCCCAGCAGCTTGGCCAGCGGCAGTCCCGCACGGCGCGCCTTCATGTCCCACAGCGCGATGTCGAAGGGCGCGATCGCCTGCGTCGTCAGGCCCGCCCGGCCCATGCTCGCGCCGGCCCACAGCAACTGGGTGAAGAGCCGCGAGGTGTCGTTCGGGTCTTCGCCGAGCAGGTGCGGCGCGAGCTCCTTCGCGTGCGCGTACAGGCCCGGCCCGCCCGCGCGCTTGGAGTAGCCGAAGCCGATGCCGGTGTGGCCGTCGCGCGAGGTGATCTCGGCGAAGACGAAGGCGATCTCGGTGAGCGGCTTCTGGCGCCCGGTGAGCACCTTGGCGTCGCTCACCGGGGTGGCCAGCGGCAGGACGACGAGGGACAGGCGGATCGAGGCGATGCGGTCGCCGCTGTCGGCGGCGGTGCGGGCATCGGCGTCGACCCGGGCATAGGAGACGATGTTGGATTCGACGGCCACGGGGGCTCCTGGAGACCGGGGCTCGGCGAGGCCCGGCAGGGATGGGACAAGGTGTCGGGCGGCGGCGGGCGGCCTCACTCGGCCTTGATGCCTGCGGAGCGGATCACCCGCGTCCACAGCGCGATCTCCGCAGCCATGTACTGGCCGTAGTGTGCCGCCCCCGGGGGCGGCACGACGAAGCCCTGGGACTCCAGGCGCTCGCGGATCTCGGCCGAGGCCATCACCTTGCGCATGGCCGCCTCGAGCTTGTCGAGGATCGGCTGCGGCGTGCCCTTGATGGCCGACAGGCCCGACCAGGACATCGCCTCGTAGCCCTTCACGCCGGCCTCGGCGATGGTGGGCACCTCCGGGAACAGCGGGTTGCGGCGGGCGCTCGTGACGGCCAGCGCACGCAGCTTGCCGGCCTTCACGTGCGGCAGCACCGCATCCTGGTTCAGGAAGGTCATGGGCACCTGGCCACCGAGCAAGTCGGTGAGCATCGGGCCGCCGCCTCGGTACGGGATGCCCACGATGAACAGAGGCTGCCCGTTCGTGCCGCCTTGCTGCTTGAGCAGCTCCATGGCCATGTGGCCCGAGGCCGCGTGCGTGAAGCCGTAGGTCAGCTTGCCCGGGTTGGCGCGCACGTGAGCCAGCAGCTCCTGGACGGTCTTGAAGGGCTGCTCCGGGTGCACCACGAGCACGTTGGGGCCGGAGTGGATCTGGCCGATGGGCACGAAGTCCTTCAGCGAGTCGTAGCCCGGGTTCGGGCTCAGGCCGTGCATCACGGCGTTGCTGCCCACGCCGGACAGGAGGATCGTGTAGCCGTCCGCGGGCATCTTGGCCGTGCGCGCGGTGCCGATCATGCCCCCGGCACCGCCAATGTTGTCGATGACGAACTGCTGGCCGAGCTCCCTGGCGAGTGCGCCGGCCACGAGGCGGGCCATCACGTCGGAGGTGCCTCCGGGCGGGAACGGCACGACGACCTTCACGGGCCGGGACGGCCAGTTGTCCTGGGCCAGCACCGGCAGGCTGCCGAGCGCGAGCAGCGCGGCGGCAGCGGCGGCGCCGGCGAGGAAGCGTCTGTTCATGGGGAAGTCTCCTTGGCGGCTGGAGTGGATGCGCAGTGGCACGGGTAGGCGGCTGCTCCGGCGGTGCGCCGCCTCATGGCGACGGCGCGCGCCACACGCCCGCGGCCTGCAGCAAGCCGCGCGTGTAGCCGAGCGCGAAGGCCATGAAGCGCTCGCGCTCGGGGTCGAGGTCGGAAACCGGGACGTGGTCCGGGCACAGGGGGCCGGCGTAGCCGCCTCGCCGGTAGGCGCGGATGGCCTCGAGCATGTCCACGTCGCCCTCGTCGGGGAAGACTTCCTGGAAGTCGAGGTAGCCGCCGCGGATGTTGCGGAAGTGGACCATGAAGATCCGGCCCGTGGAGGCGAACTCCTCGATCGTCGGGATCATGGCCGGGCCGGGCTGCGCGAACATCTCGGCCACCGTGCCCTGGCAGAAGTTCAGGCCGTGGCAAGGCGAGCCCGACAGCGCCAGGAAGCGCCGCATGCCCGCCGCACTGCCCACCACGTGCTCGATGCCGTTGAGCCCGCCCACCGGGTAGGCCGGGTCGTGGGGGTGGCAGGCCAGGCGCACGCCGGCACGCTCGGCGGCGGGCACGAGGCCCTCCACGAGGAACTCGATCGCGTCCCAGCCCGCCTGCTCGGTCACGTGCGGGACTTGCCGGGCCATCTTCTGGCCGCACAGTGCCGCGGCGTCGCTGCCGCCTTCTTCCTGATGGCCCGGGTAGCCCACGCCCCAGTAGCTGTGCCGCCGGTCGGCCTCGGGGCTGTACTCGGCCAGGCAGAAGGCCGAGTTGCTGCACCCGCCGCGGCCGGGTTTCAGGCCGGTGCGGGTGATGCCCACCATCTGCACGTTGTACTTCAGGCAGTCCAGGCCGGCATCCGCGGCGAGCTGGATGTTGCGCGCCAGCACGTCACGGCTCTTGCGGGCCGAGTCGAGGTCCACCAGGGCGTCCAGCAGGATCGAGCCGACGTCCAGCGCGAACACGTCGATCTTCAGGCCGAAGCCCTCGACCCAGCGGCGGTACTCGCGCAGCCTGGCCGCGTCCCACAGCGTCACTCCGCCACGGGCCGACACGAGCTCGCTGCCGCGGTTGTCCAGCACCACGTGCTGCACCCCGAACTGGGTGGACAGGCGCAGCCGGCGCTCGTCGGGGTTCAGCAGCTGCTCGCTGATGTACATGGCGGTTCCGTGCGGAGTCGGGAGGGACCGGGGCAGCGGGCTGGTGGCGGCAAGGGCCAGGCGGCGCGGTTCACCGCCTCACTCCCAACGCAGGTGGTAGCCGCGGCCGGCGTAGTCGAAATCGACCAGCTCGCCCATGTGCGTGCCCTGCACCACGGGCATCGCGGCGGTGTCCTTCGCCGCCGGGGCAGCGTAGTAGGCGCGGATCTCGCGGATCAGGCCGGTGCGCTCGCAGAACACGTACCACTCGTCGCCGCGCTGCGCGGTGCGGCTGTGGCGCTTCCAGTGCGTCCACTCGATCACCGCCTCCGGGCCCGTGGCGCTCACGAGCAGGCGCTCGATCGTCCATTGCGAGCCGAGGTTCTCCACGCACCAGATCCACTTGCGCGCGATGCGGTCGGCCGAACGCCAGGGAATCTCGGGCAAGCCGGGCGGGAAGTAGTGCACCGCATCGGGCGTGAAGCAGCCCACGAGCGCGTCGTAGTCGGCGGCGTTGCAGGCCGCGAAGTAGCGGCGGATCAGGGCTTCGTAGGGGTGCATGGGGAGTCTTCTCCTGCTTGGCTCGGTTCAGCCTGCGCGCCGCCTTCAGCGCGGGGCCATCGGCGGGCGGCCGGCTGCCGCCCATGCGCGGTGCGCGGCGCGCGTCTCGGGGCTCGGCGGGTACAGCCCCCACAGCGACTCGCCGGCCTGCACGCGCAGCGCGAGGTACGCCTCCAGGTCGTCCTGCGCCTCGCACAGCTCGGCCATCTCCAGGGCGGCGTGCGCCGGCACGACCGTGATGCTGTCGCCGTCGCCATGGATGACATCGCCCGGGTACACCGCCACGCCGGCGCAGGCGATGGGCACCTGCAGGTCGGCGACGTGGTGAAAGCTCAGCCGCGTGGTGGCGGTGACGCCGGCGCACCAGGTCGCAAACGCGAGCTGCGCGAGCTCGCTGCCGTCGCGGTAGGCGCCGTCGGTGACGACGCCGCGTGCGCCACGCTGCATCATCCGCATCACGAGCATGTTGCCCATCGAGGCGGCGCTCGCATCGCCGCGGCTGTCGATCACCATCACCTCGCCGGGACGCACCTGCTCGACGCCCACCCACTGCAGGTTGTCGGCGTGGGGCGTGGTGGTGAGCGTGGCGTAGGTGTCGATGTCCTCGCGCGCGGGGATCATGCGCATCGTGTACGCGCGGCCCGCGAAGCGCGGCACGCGCGCACCCTGCAGCGGGCGCAGGCCCACCATCACCGGCTGGCGGTAGCCTTTCTTGAAGAGCTGCGTGGTGAGCGAGCCGCTGCTGATGCGCGCCAGGCGGTCGAGCACCTCATCGGGCACGTGCACGGGCTCGCGGGCCGCGGCGGGCGTGGGGGTGTGGGGAGGGTTCATCGGCAAGCGCGGTCAGAGTCCCGGTACGTGGAACTGCCCGGGTGGCTGGGGTCCCCGGGTCCCGGGTGAAGGGGTCGGGCTTCATCGTAGGATCGCGGCGCCTGTATTCCAAGCGGCCGGCCGCGCGGAGGGGCATGACCGTTCCAGCATTCGGGAAACACTCGGCAATGTCCTCACGCAGCGGCGACGGGTCGGCCACGGTCGACAAGGCGCTGGACGTTCTCGATGCGGTGGGCACCTCGCCCGGCGGCCTGAGCCAGGCCGAGCTGGCGGCGCGGCTGCACCTGCCCAAGACGACGCTGTACCGGCTGCTCGGCACGCTCACCGCACGCGGCCTGCTGCGCCGCGACCCCCAGCGGCGCGTGTACGGGCTCGGCTTCCGGTGCTTCGAGTACGCGCGCCAGGCCCACGCGATGCCCGACCTGGCTGCCAGCGCGAGCGCCGAGTTGCGCATGCTGCGCGACCTGACGGGCGAGACCACCTACCTCGCCACGCTGGACGGGCGCGAGGTGTTGTCGCTGGACCGCTGCGACGGCGCGCACAGCCAGCGCTCGGCCGCGGTGCTTGGCCAGCGCAAGCCGCTGCACTGCACGAGCCAGGGCAAGGCGATCCTCGCCGCCCTGCCCGCTGCGCGGCGCGAGGCCCTGGTGCGCGAGCTCGCGCTGACGGCGCACACGCCGCGCACGATCACCGACCGCGCGCGGCTGCTGGCCGAGCTGCGCCTCGTGGCCGCGCGCGGCTATGCGGTCGATGACGAGGAGATCGTGGCGGGCGTGCGCTGCTGCGGCGCCGCGATCGTCGACACCGCAGGCGAGGTGCGCGGGGCCGTCAGCGTGGCCGGCCCGGCGTTCCGGCTGACGCTGGAACGGGTGGAGCTGCTCGGGCCGGAGGTGGCACAGGCGGCGCGTCGCATTGGCGCGCAACTGGGCAGCGCCCGCGCCGCGGCGGGGGAAGCGGCACCCGAGGTGGTCCCCGGCGAGCTCGCGTTCGAGGGCGCCTTTCCGGTCTGGTCGCCGCTGCGCGGACAACTGTACTGGGCCGACACCCTCGGCCCGACGCTGCGCGCCGTGCACGCGCTCGAGGCCACGCCGCGCGACCGCCGCGTGGCCCTGCTGGACGAGCCGGTGGGGGCGCTGCTGCGCGAGCGCGACGCCACCCTCGTGATGCACGAGTCGGGCTGGCTGCGCGTGGACGATGCCGGGCGGCAGGCGCGCGTGGCCGGGCTGCCGCACCGCACGGTGCGGTGCGCCACGGCCGACCCGCAGGGCCGGGTGTGGGCCTGCACGGCCGAGGGCTCGCGCTGGCGCATCGGACCCTTGTCACCCGAAGCTGGCCCCGCGGCACGTGCGGCACCCGCGGCGTCCACCTGGCGCCTGTCCTCGCCGGCCACCGCGCTGGCCTGGGCGCCCGACGGCTCGCAGCTGATGGCGATCCTGCCTGCCGAGGGCACGGTGCTCGCCCTCGTGCCCGGCCGTGCGCACCCGCAGCGCCTGACCACGATCCCCAAGGGCTCCGGGCGCCTGAGCGGGCTGGCGCTGGACCACGCGGGCGGGGTGTGGACGGCGCTGTGCGACGGCTGGAGCGTGCTGCGCATCGCCCCGGACGGCGCGATCGACCGCGTCATCGGCCTGCCGGTACCCAACCCGACCGACCTGGCCTTCGCCGGGCCGCAGGAGAGCCGGCTCTACGTGCTCAGCGCGCGCACGCGCATGTCGATGGAAGCGCTTGCCGCCGCCCCGCTGTCGGGCCATGTCTTCGCCTTGACGCCCGGCGTGCGTGGCGTGCCGGGCTTCGAGGCGAGGTGCTGAGGCCTCAGCCCGCCGCGCGCATCGCGAACGCCCGCTGCGCCGCCGGCCGCGCCATGCAGCGCGCGTGCCAGGCGCTCAGGTTCGGGTAGGCCTCGCCGCCGAGTTCCTTGAGCCGCGCGAGCACCACGGCCAGGTTCAGGTCGGCCACCGTGAAGCGCCCGGCCACGAGCCACTCGCGACCGGCGAAGACCTGCTCGACGATGGCGAGCTTCTTGCCGATGGCCTGCAGCGCCCCGGCCACCGCCTGCGCGCTGCGCTCGGCTTCGGGCAGGTACACGGTGTGCTGGAACCAGATGCGCGTCTGGCTCTCGATCTCGGCGGCGGC
Source organism: Pseudomonadota bacterium (assembly GCA_039798945.1). Lineage (GTDB taxonomy): Bacteria > Pseudomonadota > Gammaproteobacteria > Burkholderiales > Burkholderiaceae_C > Rubrivivax. Next base: position 10,511 of record JBDKFA010000235.1, on the reverse strand, counting down.
CCAGAAGGTCCACTGCAGGATCTGCGCTTCCTCCTCGAAGCCCGAGGGGCCGAGGCCGCCCGCACCATAGCGCTCGGCCAGGTACAGGTTGATGGCCAGCGACTCGAACACCACGAGCCCGTTGTCGTCGATCACCGGGATCGAGCCGTTCGGGTTCAGCGCGAGGAAGGCCGGCTCCTTGATCGCGGGGTCGTTGAAGGAGAGCTTGACGTGCTCGTAGGGCAGGCCGAGCTCTTCGGCGCACCAGAGGGTGCGGATCGCGCGCGACGCGGCGATGCCGTAGATCTTCAGGGTCATGACAAGGCGGGCAGGGGAAGTGGAACGAGGCCATGATGGTGCCAGCCTTTGCCCCGCTTCGCCTCAGTCCGCCGCGCGCCCGGACTCGCCCCTCGCTCAGGAGTGCTCGATCCTCACGTACTCGAAGTCCTGCGGCTGGTTGTTGATGCCCACCCGCGGCGGGGCGATCCAGCTCGCGTACCGGCCCGGCTGGTGGCAGGGCTTCATGAGGGAGAGGATGAAGCGCTGGTCGTCCTCGCTCACCAGCCACTCGCCCATGCCCGCCTGCCACTGCGCCTCGCTCAGCAGCCGCCCGTCCGGGCTCACGCGCACCTTCGAGAACTCGCCGATGCGGCGGTTGAAGGCCTTGTGCGGCTGCGTGAAACGGAAGTCGATGCCCGCCTTCTCGATCACCTTGTTCCAGCGGTCGATGCCGCCCTGGCAGTCGGCGATGTAGTCGTCCAGCAGCCGCGCGTTGATCGCGCGCAGCGCGGGCACGTCTTCGGTGACGAACTGGCCGTCCACCACGCGCATCACCGCGTAGGTGGCGCCCTCGAGCTGGTGGTCGTCGTCGAGCGCGCTCTCGTTGAAGCGGCCCTTGAGCCCGGCGCTGAAGGCCTCGGCGGCGTTGGAGGAGATCTCCGAGCCGAAGAGGTCGCGCGTGACGGACATGTGGAAGTTCGCCTTCTTCTGCAGCGTGGGCAGGTCGATCACGCCCAGCGCGCGGATGCGCTCGATGTCGAAGGGGTCGGTGATGCCGGCCTTCTTCATCGCCGCACAGGTCGCCTCGATCGTGCGGCCCACGCCCGTCTCGCCCACGAAGAGGTGGTGCGCCTCTTCGGTGAGCATGAAGCGGCAACTGCGCGACAGCGGGTCGAAGCCCGACTGCGCGAGCGCAGCGAGCTGCATCTTGCCGTCGCGGTCGGTGAAGTAGGTGAACATGAAGAAGCTCAGCCAGTCGGGCGTGCGCTCGTTGAAGGCACCCAGGATGCGCGGGTTGTCCTGCTGGCCCGAGCGGCGCTCGAGCAGCGCCTGCGCCTCCTCGCGGCCGTCGCGGCCGAAGTACTTGACGAGCAGGTACACCATCGCCCACAGGTGGCGGCCTTCCTCCACGTTGACCTGGAAGAGGTTGCGCATGTCGTACAGCGACGGCGCGGTGGCGCCGAGGTAGCGCTGCTGCTCCACGCTCGCGGGCTCGGTGTCGCCCTGCACGACGATGAGCTTGCGCAGGAGGGCGCGGTACTCGCCGGGCACTTCCTGCCACGCGGGCTCGCCCTTGTGGCGGCCGCAGGGAATGGTGCGGCCTTCTTCCTTCGGCGCGAGCAGGATGCCCCAGCGGTACTCGGGCATCTTCACGTGGCCGAACTTGGCCCAGCCGCTCGGGTCGACGCCGACCGCGGTGCGCAGGTAGACGTCCGCGGCCTGGAAGCCCTCGGGGCCCATCTCCTTCCACCACTGCACGTAGTTGGGCTGCCAGGCCTCGAGCGCGCGCTGCAGCTGCTTGTCCGAGGACAGGTTCACGTTGTTGGGAATGCGGTCGTCGTAACGGACCTCGACGAAGGCGTCGCTGCTGACGGCTTCGCTGGCTTCGACATCGCTCATGGGCGTCTCCTGGAAGGGAATTGGGGGGATAGGCAGGAACGGAGCCGGGCGATGTATGCACTATGCTGCATCATCTAACCCGCAGACGTATGCATTTTTGTGCGTCATCGGGTGCGTGTTTTTGATCTGGCGCAACCGGGCGCGAGGCGCTAAGTTGGGCGGCGGAGGACACCCGCGGGAGAGCCGAAGATGCCTGCGCGCACGTTGTGGATGGGGCTGCACGCCCGGTTGCTGGACGCGCGGCCGGACCGCCTGGACCTGCGCGACCTGCCCTACCCGCCCACGCTCGGCCACCTCGCGCCGCGCCTGCCCGACGACGCCGCCTTCGGCCCGCTGCTGCAGGCGCTGGCCGACGGCGGCTTCGTGCTCGACCAGGGCACCGAGGGCGCCTGCACCGGCTACGGGCTGGCGGCCGTCATCCACCGCCTGCGGCTGCTCGCCGCTGGCGCGCGTGGCGAAGCGCCCCCGCCGCGCGTGAGCCCGGCGATGCTGTACCGGCTCGCGCGGCTGTACGACGAGTGGCCGGGCGAGGACTACGAGGGCTCGAGCTGCCGCGGCGCGCTCAAGGGCTGGCACCGCCACGGCGTGTGCCGCGAGGCGCTGTGGACGACGCACGCGGTGGAAGACCCCGCGCGGCGCGACGAGGAGGCGGCGAACTGGGACCTGGACGCCCTGGGCTGCACGCTCGGCGTGTACTACCGCGTGGAAACCGGCTCGGTCGTGAACCTGCAGGCCGCGCTGCGCGACACCGGCGCCGTCTACGTGTGCAGCACGGTGCACGAGGGCTGGAACGTGCCGCCGGTTGCGCTCGCGCGGCGCTGGGCCGAACTGCCGACGGTCACGCACATGCCCGAGCCGCGGCAGCCCGGCGTGCACGCCTATGCCCTCATCGGCTACGACGAGGGCGGCTTCCTGGTGCAGAACTCATGGGGCGCGCGCTGGGGGGCCGGCGGCTTCGCGCGGCTGCCCTACGAGGCCTGGATCGCGCACGGCGAGGACGCGTGGGTGTTCACGCTCGGCGTGCCGCGGCGCGCGGCCGACGCGCGGTCCGAGCCGGTACGCTCGGCGCGCCACCGCGCGATGGCGGTGCCGCCAGGAACGGGAACGACCCGTGCAACGGCGTCTGGACCGATGCCTGGCTCGCCATCCGGGGGCTGGTCCGGGGTGTCGTCCGGGATGTCGTCCGGGGCGCCCTCGCGGGCGCTCGCCACCCTTGGGCCTCACCGTGGCGAGCCCGCGCCGCTGAGCACCGATGCCGCCTGCGGCCACGCGGTGGTGCTCGACCGCGGCTTTGCGGTGCAGCGCGACCTCACCGCCGCCAACGCCGCCGAGGACGTCGCGCGCACGGTGTGCGAGCGCCCGCTCGCGTGGCTGCGCGCCCAGCGCACGCGCAAGCTGCTCGTCTACGTGCACGGCGGGCTCAACGGCGAAGGCGCCGCCATCGACCGCGCGCGCCGGCTCGCGCCCCACGCCCTGGCGCACGGCATCTACCCGCTCTTCGTGGCCTGGCGCACCGGGCCGCTGGAGACGCTGTCGGACGTCGTGGAAGAAGCGTTCGCACGCGCCACGGGCAACGGCCGCGAGGCGGCCGGACCCGGACAGGCGGGGCGACGCGGCGGGGCACCCGCCTGGCACGCCATGCTGCAGCGGCTGAGCGAGCGCACCGACCGGCTGCTCGAGACGCTGCTGCAGTTGCCCGGCGGGGCGCTGTGGGCGCAGATGAAGCTCAACGCCGAGCGCGCGAGCGTGCATGCCGAAGGCGGGATGCGCGCGGTGGTGGCGCAGCTTGCCGCGCTGCACCGCCAGCTCGACGGCGGGCTCGAGCTGCACCTGGCGGGCCACTCGGCCGGTGCGCTCGTGATCGGTGCCCTGCTCACGCCGCTGGCCGAAGCCGGCCTGCGGGTGCGCACGCTGCGTCTGCTGGCACCGGCGTGCAGCGTGGGTTTCGCGCTCGGGCACTACGCGCCAGCGCTGCGCGCGGGCGTGCTCGAGCCACGGCACTTCCACCTGCACGTGCTGTCGCACGCCAACGAGCTGCGCGACGCCGTGGGGCCTTACCGCAAGTCGCTGCTGATGCTCGTCTCGCGCGCGCTCGAGCCGCAGCACAAGACGCCGCTGCTCGGCCTGCACGCCGCCTTCGACGCCGGCACCGCGCGGCCCGAGGCGGCTGACGGCATGTGGTCGCGCCGCGGCGCGCAGGACGTGGCCGAGTGGCTCGACTTCTGGCACGGCCTGGGCACCCAGGCGACCAACCTGCACGTGCTGCACGCGCGGACCGTCTCGACCGGGGCGGGCCGGATCAGCGCCGACCACGGCTGCTTCGACAACGCGGTGGACGTCATGGGCACCCTGCTCGGCGCCGTGCGCGCGCCCGATCAGCCCGAGCGCGTGCGCATCCGCAGGCTCGACGCCTGAGCCACGGTCGCCCGTACACGCTCGACCATTGCGCGTTCGCAACGCGCGCATCCCCGGTCTGAAGAGACTACCCCCAAGGGTGACCGATGGTGGTCCCCGCGGTACTTGGACAGACTGCGCAGCAGGACGGCACGGGCCGCGAAGCCAGGCAGCAGCCAGGCCTCGCAGCCCGCGAATCCGGTACCTGTTCCTCGTCACATCACCTCAAGGAGTCGTATCCATGCGTTCACTGTTTCAAGCGTTCTGGCAAGAGGAAGACGGCGCCGCCGCCATCGAGTACGCGCTGATCGCGGCGCTCATCGCGGTGGCCATCGTCGGTGGGGCCACGGCCCTGGGCACCGAGCTGAACACGGTGTTCACGACCCTCGTGTCGCAGATCCCCGGCGGCGGCTCCTGAACCCGAAGGCCAGGCACGCGCCCCGCTTCGCAGCCATCGCTTCCGGATGTCGACCTGGATCGCCGCCACCGTGCTGGCCGCGCTGCTCGGCGCGGCGTGCTGGGTGGACCTGCGCACACGTCGCATCCCGAACGCGCTCGTGGTGACCGGGGCGGGCGCGGGCCTTGGCCTGCAGGCGATGCTGCCGGCAGGCCAGGGTCTCTTCGCCGCTCACGGCGCCGGAGCCATCGGCGCACCGGCCGCGCTGGCCGCACTGGCCCTGATGGGCCTGACAGGCATGCTGCTGTGGCGGGCGCGCCTGTTCGGCGCGGGAGATGCCAAGCTGCTCGCCGCCGTGGGCGTGTATGTCGGCCCGGCCGGCGTGCTGCCGCTGCTGCTGGCCACGCTCGCCAGCGGTGGCGCCCTTGCGCTGCTGGCACTCGCGCCGCGCACCGCACGCCGCCTGCGTCCGCCCCGGCGGGACACGCTCGCGGCCCCTGCTGCGCCTGCGACCCCTGCAGGCACCGTGACCTCCGCGCCTCCTGCAGGTCGCGCGGCCTCCTTCGCGGGCCGCCTGCCCTACGCCCTGGCCATCGCCGCAGGCGCGGCCGCCCACATCGGCTGGAGCCTGCTGCGTACGCACGGCCCGGCCTGAACACCCCCTCGAAGACCTCCCCATGAAACACACCCGAGCCCTGATCGTGCTGGCGCTGGCCCTGCTGGCGGGCCTCGTGTCGGTCTCGCTGGCCGCGCGCTGGCTGAGCGGACACAAGAGCAGCGGCTCCCAGATCGCGGTGGCCGCGCGCGAGATCGACCTGGGCACCGCCCTCGATGCCAGCGCCATCACCACGCTCGCCTGGCCGAGCGGTACCCCGCCCGAAGGCTCCTTCGGGGACCCCGCGGCGCTGCAGGGCCGGGTGCTGCGCACGGCGCTGGCCCGCGGCGAGCCCATCCTCGCCTCCAAGCTCGCCCCGGTGGGCGCGCGAGGCGGGCTGTCGGCGGCCATCGGCGAGGGCCGGCGCGCCATCACGGTGCGCGTCAACGAGGTGATCGGCGTGGCCGGCTTCGCGCTGCCGGGCAACCTCGTGGACGTGATGGTGCACACCACCGTCGACGACGCGCGGCGCGGCGGCAGCGGCACGCCGCTGTCCAAGATCGTGCTCGAGGGCATCCTCGTGCTGGCTGTGGCGCAGGAGGCGAGCCGCGACGAGATGCGCCCGAAGGTCGTGAACGCGGTGACGCTCGAGGTGACGCCCGAGCAGGCCGAACTGCTGGACGTCGCACGCAGCGTGGGCAACCTCTCGCTCGTGCTGCGCAACCCGGCCGACCGGCGCGAGGCCGGCACCGCGGGCATGGGCAAGGCCGACTTGCTGCGCACCGCGTCGGCGGCCACGCCCACGCCTCCCCCAGCCGCGCCGCGACCGGCGGTGCGCCCCCGCGCGGCAACTGCGTCGGTTCCAGCCGCACCGGCCACGGCGACCCCTGCGGCCCCCACGGCAGCCGCCGTGACCAGCCCCCCGACGGCCGCACCGGAGAGCGGCGCGCGCATCGAGGTCATCCGCGGCGTCTCGCGCTCCACCGTCGAGCTCTGAACGCCCCGCCCAGGGAGCCCGCATTGACCCTCCCCGCATCCCTCCCCTCGTCTTCCAGGAGCCCCATGTCCACTTCCCTGCCTGCCTTGCTGCAAGCCGGCCTCGCGCTGGGGGCCGCCTGGCCGCTGGTGGCGATCGTGCCCGCCGTCGCCCAGGAAACCGTCGTCGCCCCCGCGGCCACGGGCACCGAAGTGGCTCCGCCCCTGGCCCTCGTGGTGGGCAAGTCCACCGTCGTGCGGCTGCCCGCGGCGATCGAGCGCCTGTCCATCGGCAACCCGGCGGTCGTGGACGTGACGATGACGAACCCGCGCGAGCTCTACCTGCTGGGCAAGAGCTTCGGTTCGTCCAACGTAATGCTCTGGCGCGCCGGCGGCGCGGTGACGGTGCTGGACGTGTCGGTGTCGGTGGACACGGCCACGCTGCAGCAGCACCTGAGCGCGCTGATGCCCGCTGAAGACGGCATCCGCGTGCGCGCCGCAGGCGAGTCGATCGTGCTCGCGGGCACGGTCTCGAGCGCCACGAAGGCCGAACACGCGGTGGCGGTGGCCGACGGCTACGTGCGCGCCTTCGCCCGCGCGGTGGCCAGCGGCGCGGCGGGCACCGGGCTCGGCGCGCACGGTGCCCCCGGTGCCGGCAGCGGCGCCGACAGCGCCAGCCGCTTCGGGGGCGCCGCAGGCGCGGGCCCGGCCGGCGGCGCTCCCCGCGTCATCAACCTGCTGTCGGTGGTGCAGCCGCAGCAGGTGATGCTCGAGGTGAAGGTCGCCGAGGTCTCGCGCTCGCTGCTCGACCAGTTCGGCGTGGGGCTGAACCTGAGCAAGGTCTCGGGCTCCTTCACCTGGGGGCTCGTCACCTCGCGGCTGCAGGACCTCTTCGGCTCGCTCACCGTGACGAAGAACGGCAACGGCAGTCGCGCCACGGTGGACGGCAAGTTCGACGACGGCCTGGTGAAGATCCTGGCCGAGCCGAGCATCGTCTCGGTCAGCGGCCAGGAGGGCAGCTTCCTGGCCGGCGGCAAGGTGTTCATCCCGGTGGCGCGCAGCAACGACACCGGCGGCACCACGGTGACGCTGGAAGAAAAGGAGTACGGCGTGGGCCTGAAGTTCACGCCCGTCGTGCTCGACGGCGACCTGATCCACCTGCGCGTGGCACCCGAGGTCTCCGAGCTCGCGCGCACCGGCTCGCCCTTCGTCACCACCGGCGGCATCACGACCGTGCTGCCGAGCTTCACGACGCGCCGCGCCCAGACGAGCGTGCAGCTGCGCGACGGCCAGAGCATCGCGATCGCCGGGCTCATCAAGAACAACGCCACGCAAAGCGTCAGCCGCTTCCCGTTCCTCGGGGAGTTGCCGATCCTCGGGGCGCTGTTCCGGTCCAGCGAGTTCCAGAGCGACCGCTCCGAGCTGATCTTCGTGATCACGCCGCGCCTGGTGCGCACGCTGCCTGCCGGCGTGCCGCTGCCCACCGACGGCGTCGTGCCGGCCACGCGCGAGGAGCGCGTGTTCGGCGGAAAGCTGGAGGGGCGCAGCACAGCACCAGGCTCACGAGGTGAGCCACCCGCATCTCCCTGACTCGCACCCCCGTCACCCGCAAGGAGTCCCCGTGAAGCCTCACTCCCCTGGCCAGCCCCACTGCACCCCGAGCCGGCGCAGCCTGGCTGCCTGCACCGCGCTGGCCGCGCTGGCCACGATCGGCGGCTGCGCGCTGCCCTCGGCCGCGCCGAAGCTCGACGCCGAGCTGGGCCTGGCCACCCGCCAGGCCCTGGCCCAGCAGGTGCTGCGTCCGGAGGCCGGGCGCGAGCCCTCCACCGCCTCGGCCCCTTCGACCAGCTTCGACGGCGTGTCGGCCGTGAACGCCCTCACCCGCCACCGCGAGGGGTTCAAGGCACCGCCCTCGAGCTTCAGCGTCCTGGGCATCGGTGCGTCGGGCAACCCCTGAGGGGCGCGCCTTGGACGTGCATCGCGCACTTCACCTGCCGATGGGACAGCCTCACGCTCGAACGCCGCACCGGGCCGTGCCCAGCCGGCACCGGCTGCGTGGCGGCATCGCCGTGATGGCCGCGCTCGTGCTGCCGCTGCTGGCGGGCTTTGCAGCACTCGCCGTGGACGTCGGGCGGCTGCTCGTGTTCCGCACCGAGCTGCACAGCGCGATGGACGCCTGCGCGCTGGCGGCCTCGGCGCAACTCACCGGCGTCGACGACCCGGGGCTGTACGACGTGGCCCGTGCGCATGCGCTGGCGCTCACCGACCCCGCGCGCAGCGGGGCCGCCGCGCGTGACCCGGTGACGGTGAACCGCTACCGCTTCCAGCGCGACACCCTCGAGCCTGCACGCATACGCATCGAATTCAGCAGCGCCGCCAGCGGCCAGCCCTGGGTGGAGGCCACCGGCGCCAACACCGGCGGCCTCGCGCCCACCGCCGCCCGGTACGCGCGCTGCTCGTATGCGGACAGCGGCAACCGCTTCTTCCTGCTGCCCCTGCTGGGCGCGATGGTGCCGGGGCTGCCGCAGCAGGCATCGGTCTCGGCCTTCGCCGCCGCGACGCTCGCCCCCGCGCAAAGCGTGTGCGCCATCCCGATCGCCGTGTGCACGGCGCCCGGCAGCAGCGCCGCCAGCCAGTACGGCCGCACGGTGGGGGAACGCCTCGTGGCCGTGAACAACCCCGGCAGCGGCTACGGCAGCGGGCGCTTCGGCTGGCTCGACTTCACGCCACCGGCCGGTGGCGCCTCGGAGCTGCGCGACTTGCTCAACGGCTCGGGCGCCTGCTCGGTGTCGCGCGACACGCGGGTCGGCCAGCCCGGCGTGATCTCGTCACTGGAGTCGGCATGGAACGCACGCTTCGGCCTGTACGCGAGCGGGACGCATCCGAGCACGGCCCAGCCGGACTTCACCGGCCACGCCTACCCCACGGGCTCGGGCCACTACGCCGACTTCGTCGCGCGCAGCGCGGCTCGCGCCGCCTTCCAGGGCCAGGCCTCTCCGAACACGACCGTGCTCACGCCCTCGCAACACGCCGCGCTCGGCCAGAAGCGCCGCGTCGCCGTGGCCGCGGTCGTCGACTGCTCGACGTGGGGCAGCTCCGGCTCGGCGCAGTTGCCGATCCTGGACTTCGCCTGCGTGCTGATGCTCGCCCCGGTGCGCAACGGCGGCTCGGCGGCGCAGTGGACACAGGTGGGTGCCACGATGGACGTGGAGTACCTCGGCCTGGCGGGCAGCCCCGGCACACCCTGCGCCTCCAGCGGGCTGGCCGGCGGCAGCTTCGGGCCGCGCGTGCCCACGCTGGTCCAATGAGGGCCGCCGCGCGCACCCCAGCGGCCGAACGGCGGGCCGCCGCGCGGGGCGCGGCGGCGGTCGAGCTCGCGCTCGTGCTCCTCGTGCTCGTGCCGCTGGTGCTGGGTGCGGTGGAGTTCGGGCGCGCACTCGCGGCCTGGGACACCCTCGCGCGCACCGCGCGGGCGGCGGCGCGCCACCTCGCCGTGGGCACCCCGGGCGATGCCACCCGGCAGCTGGAGGCGCGCTGCATCGTCGTCACCGGCACGCCCGTCAACACGGGCGGCGGGTGCGCGGAGGCGCCGCTGCTGCCCGGGCTCACCACAGGACAGGTCGCCATCCTCGAGCCGGGCACAAGCCCGGCGGTGCGTGCCGTGTCCACCGGCGCCGGCACGCTGGACCTCGTCACCGTGTCGGTCGAAGGCTGGCGCTTCAACGCGCTGGGGTGGGCCGCGGTGCCCGCCTTGCGCTTCGGCCCGATCAGCGTCACCGTGCCCTATGTCTTCTTCTGACGGCCGCCTGCGTCGATGCGCCACGCGCGGCGGCGTGGCGGTGGAGTTCGCCCTCGTGGTCACGCTCTTCGTCGGCGCCGTGCTCGCCACGATCGACCTCTCGCGCTGGATCTTCGCGATCGTCTCCGCAGGCGAGGCGGCGCGGGTCGTCGCGCGTCAGGCGGCGGTCTGCAGCCCCGAGGCGGCCGCCACGCTGCAAAGCCGCTCCGCGCCCTGGCTGGACGGCGTTCAAGGAGGCACGCTCGCGATCCACTACCTGCCGGCCGGCTGCACGGCCCAGCAGGCCGGCACCACACCCGCCTGCGCCGCCGTGCAGGTGACGCTGCGGGGCTACTCCGCGCCCGGTGGGCTGTGGCTGCTGGACAGCCTGCCGGTCCCGCCGGCCCTGGCCTACCTCACCCGCGAGTCGCTGGACAGTGCCGACAACGCGTCGAACTGCTACTGAGCACCTCGCGCACGGGCAACCCCTCCCC
>JBDKFA010000234.1:0-3687 GCA_039798945.1 Pseudomonadota bacterium | reverse complement strand
CGAGAAGGCCTGGAAAGAGCCCTGCGCGCCGATCCCTCTCAACGCGAGGCCCAGGAGAACCTCGGCGATGTTCACCTCCGGCTCGCGATCAGGCACTGGGAGGCAGCCGCAGCCGCGGCGGCTGCCTCCGGCAGCCAGCCCGCGCCCGAGCCCAGCCTGGCGCGCAAGCTGCGGCTGGCACGGGAGCTCGGTGCGCCCGTCCGATGAGCGACACTGGTGTCCCGGCGCTGCCGGCCCCTGGCTGACCCCTGCATCCATCTTGCGAGTGTTCCGATGCGACGAACCGTCCGCGTGTTGACCGTCCTCCTTTCCACCTGTGCCGTGATAGCCGCTGCTGCACCGGCGGCGTGGGCCCAGAACGTGCGCCTGCAAACCTCGGCCGGCGACATCGTGCTCAAGCTGCAGCCCGACAAGGCGCCACGCACAGTGGATAACTTCCTGCAGTACGTGCGCGCCGGCCACTACGACGGCACGGTGTTTCACCGGGTGATCGAGAGCTTCATGATCCAGGGCGGCGGCTTCGACGCCCAGATGAACCAGAAGCCCACCCGGGCGCCGATCCCGCTGGAGGCCCGCAACGGGCTGAACAACGTGCGTGGCAGCGTGGCAATGGCGCGCACGGCCGTGCCCGATTCGGCCACCGCCCAGTTCTTCATCAACGTCGTGGACAATGCCTTCCTGGATGCCGCCAATGCCCGTGATGGGCACGGTTATGCGGTGTTCGGGCAGGTCGTGGAAGGCATGGATGTCGTCGACCGCATCCGCGCCGTGCCCACCGCGTCACGCGGGCCGCACCAGAACGTCCCCACGATGCCGATCACGATCCGCAAGGCCACCGTCGAGAACTGAAAACAGAAAGCCCGCATGACCCCGCAAATCGACCTGCACACCAGCGCCGGTGTGATCCGCATCGAGCTGGACGCCGCCAAGGCGCCGCTGTCCGCCGAGAACTTCCTCGCCTACGCACGGGCCGGTCACTATGACGGCACCGTCTTCCACCGGGTGATCAAGGGCTTCATGGTCCAGGGCGGGGGCATGGACGCCGACATGCGCCAGAAGCCCACCCGGGCGCCCATACGCAACGAGGCGAACAACGGCCTGCGCAACACCCGCTACACGCTGGCCATGGCGCGCACCTCCGACCCGCACTCGGCCACGGCCCAGTTCTTCATCAACACGGTGGACAACGCCTTCCTCGACTTCCGCGCCGAGAACGCACAGGGCTGGGGCTACGCCGTGTTCGGCCGCGTCGTGTCGGGCACCGAGGTCGTGGATGCGATCGAGGCCGTGCGCACCGGTCGCAAGGGCTTCCATGACGACGTGCCGCTCGAGCCCGTGACGATCGAGCGCGCGGTCGTCGTCGAGTAAGGCCGCCCGGCCCTGCTGTGCGGGCGGGCCTGCACCGCCATGCTGACACTGGCCGAGCACTGGCGGGTCGTGGACCTGCTGTCGGACGTCCACCTGCGCGCCGACGCGCCACGCACGTTCGAGGCCTGGCGTCGCCACATGCTCGGCACGCCGGCCGATGCGGTCTTCATCCTTGGCGACCTGTTCGAGGTCTGGATCGGCGACGACGCCTGTGCGGGCGACTTCGAGGCGGTCTGCCTGCGCGTGCTGCAGGAATCGGCGCGCACGCGCAGCCTCGCCTTCCTGGCGGGCAACCGCGACTTCCTCGTGGGCAACTCGCTGCTGCAGGCCGTGCCGATGCAGGCCATGTCGGACCCGACGGTGGTGGCGGGCTTCGGCACCCGGGTGCTGCTGGCCCACGGCGACGCCTGGTGCCTGGAGGACCGCGAATACCAGCGATTTCGGCTCGAGGTGCGCGGCGAGGCCTGGCAGCGCCGTTTCCTGGCCCAACCCCTGGCCGAACGCCACCGTGCCGGTGCCGCGATGCGCGCGGCCAGCCAGGCGCGCAAGCGCAGCATGCCCGATCCGGCCCTATGGGCCGACCTCGACCGCGATGCGGTGCTTGCGGCGCTGCAGGCCACGGGCACGCGCACCCTCGTGCACGGCCACACGCACCGCCCGGGGCGGCACGACCTCGGCGAAGGGTGCACGCGCTGGGTGTTGTCCGACTGGGACTTCGAAGGCCCGACGCCGCGCGGCGACGTGCTGCGCTGGAGCGCCGAGGGCTTGCGCCGCGTGGCCATGGTCCCGGCATGATCGGCACATGGCGTCAGGCGTGGCAAGGCTGGCGTGAGCGGCGCGCCCTGCAGCGCCGCGCGATCCCCGATGCACTGTGGCGTCGCACCCTCAAGCGGTTCCCCTTCCTGCCCTCACAAGGTGATCGGTGCGAGCGCTTGCGCCGCCTCACGAGCCTCTTCCTGGACGCCAAGGAGTTCAACGGCGCGAATGGCCTCGTGGTCACGGACGACATCGCGGTAGCGATTGCCGCGCAGGCCTGCCTGCCGGTGCTCGAAATCGGCCTGGCGCGCTACGCAGGCTTCGTCGGCATCGTCGTCCACCCGGGACAGGTGCGGGCACGGCGCGGCCACGAGGACGAGGACGGGGTCTGGCACGAGTACGAGGAGGTTCTGGCCGGAGAGGCGGTCGAGGGAGGCCCGGTCATGCTCTCGTGGCGCGACGTGCGGGGAGCCGGCGCGGCCGCTGGCCGCGGCTACAACGTCGTGATTCACGAGTTCGCTCATGTGCTGGACATGGCCGACGGCGCGACCGACGGCGTGCCGCACCTGCCGCCCACGTTGCCGCGCGAACACTGGGAGCAGACCCTGCGCGAGGAATTCGAGCGGTTCACCCAGGCCGTCGAAGCCGGGATCGAGACTGCGCTCGACCCCTATGGGGCCCACGCCCCCGAGGAACTGTTCGCGGTGGCGAGCGAGGCTTTCTTCGTCTCACCCCGCCTGCTCGATGCGGAGCATCCGGCGCTCTACGCGATGCTGCGGGAGTTCTACCGGCAGGACCCCTTGGCCGCTGCCTCGACCCATCCGTCGCCCGTTGCCTGACCGCGCTCGCGCGTCGGCTGCACCGCTGGCGAGGCGCGGCCCGGCCGTCACCCGGGCTGCGCGGGATGCCCCCGCGTCAGGCAGCGGCCGCCTCGGCCTTCGAGCGGTCGTTCTTCTTGGGCGGCTGGATGTCCAAGGTGACCTCGCCCTTGTCGTCCACGCCGACCGTCAGGCGCCCGCCATCGGTGAGCCGGCCGAAGAGCAGCTCGTCGGCCAGTGCACGACGAATCGTGTCCTGGATGAGCCGCTGCATCGGGCGTGCACCCATCAGCGGGTCGAAGCCCTTCTTGGCCAGGTGGCGGCGCAGCGCATCCGTGAAGGTGGCTTCCACCTTCTTCTCGCCCAACTGGCTTTCCAGCTGCAGCAGGAACTTGTCGACCACGCGCAGGATGATCTCCTCGTCCAGCCCGCGGAAGCTGACGATCGCATCCAGGCGGTTGCGGAACTCGGGCGTGAACAGCCGCTTGATGTCGGCCATCTCGTCGCCCTGCTCGCGCCGGGTCGTGAAGCCGATGGTGGACTTGTTCATCGTCTCGGCGCCGGCATTCGTGGTCATGATGATGATCACGTTGCGGAAGTCGGCCTTGCGCCCGTTGTTGTCGGTGAGGCTGCCATGGTCCATGACCTGCAGCAGCACGTTGTAGACATCCGGGTGGGCCTTCTCGATCTCGTCGAGCAGCAGCACGCAGTGCGTCTTCTTGGTGACGGCCTCGGTCAGCAGGCC
>JBDKFA010000233.1:0-3973 GCA_039798945.1 Pseudomonadota bacterium | reverse complement strand
GTCTGGATGCTCGGCAGCAGCGTGGTGCGGTCAATGGACAGCCGCGAGTTCACGCCCTGCCCGCCTAGGCCGTGCCGCCCACCGTCAGGCCGTCAATGCGCAGCGTGGGCTGGCCCACGCCGACCGGCACGCTCTGGCCTTCCTTGCCGCACACGCCCACGCCGGTGTCGAGTGCGAGGTCGTTGCCGATCATCGTCACGCGCTTGAGTGCCTGCGGGCCGTTGCCCACGATGGTCGCACCCTTGACCGGGTAGAGCAGCTGCCCGTTCTCCACCCACCAGGCCTGGCTCGCGGAGAAGACGAACTTGCCGCTCGTGATGTCCACCTGCCCGCCGCCGAAGTTGGTGGCGTACAGGCCGCGCTTGAGGCTCGCGACGATCTCCTCGCGCGTGCGGTCGCCGCCGAGCATGTAGGTGTTGGTCATGCGCGGCATCGGCACGTGCGCGTAACTCTCGCGCCGGCCGTTGCCGGTGGCCCCCACGCCCATGAGCCGGGCGTTCAGGCGGTCTTGCATGTAGCCGCGCAGGATGCCGTCTTCGATCAGCACGTTGCGCTGCGTGACGTGGCCCTCGTCGTCGATGTTCAGCGAGCCGCGCCGGTCGGGCAGCGTGCCGTCGTCCAGCACCGTCACGCCCTTGGCGGCCACGCGCTGGCCGATGCGCCCGGAGAACGCGCTCGAGCCCTTGCGGTTGAAGTCTCCCTCCAGCCCGTGGCCCACGGCCTCGTGCAGCAGCACGCCCGGCCAGCCCGGCCCGAGCACCACGGTCATCTCGCCGGCCGGGGCCGGGCGGCTCTCGAGGTTGAGCAGGGCGGCGCGCACCGCCTCGTCGACGTAGCCGCGCAGCACCTCATCGGTGAAGAGCTCGAGCCCGTAGCGTCCGCCGCCGCCGGCGAAGCCGGCCTCACGCCGGCCACCGGACTCGGCGATCACCGACACGTTCACCCGCACGAGCGGGCGCACGTCGGCCGCGCGCGTGCCGTCCGCGCGCGCGACCAGCACCACGTCGTGCTCGGCGGAGAGGCCCGCCATCACCTGCACGATGCGCGGGTCCTTCGCGCGCGCCATCTTCTCCACGCGTTCGAGCAGCGCCACCTTGGCCGCGCTGTCGAGCGTGCCGATCGGGTCGGCCGGCCCATACAGCGCGCGGCCCGGGGCCACCTTGCGCGCGCGGCCCACCTTCACGCGGCGCTGCTGGCCAGCCGCGGCGATCGTGCGCACGGTGCGCGCGGCGTCCAGCAGCGAGGCCTCGGACAGGTCGTCGGAGTAGGCGAAGGCCGTCTTGTCGCCGGCGATCGCGCGCACGCCCACGCCCTGGTCGATGGAGAAGCTGCCGCTCTTGACGATGCCCTCCTCCAGGCTCCAGCCCTCGTGGCGGGTGGTCTGGAAGTAGAGGTCGGCGTCGTCCACGCGGTGCTCGCCGATGAGCGCGAGCGCGCGTGTGAGCGATGCCTCGCTCAGGCCGAAGGGTTCGAGCAGCGCCGCCTCGGCCGTGGCCAGGCGCTCGAGGGTGGGTTCGCGGGAGATCATGACGGGCATTCTAGGGTCCGGTTTCAGCGTTCGCCGGCCGCCGTCGATGGCTGCGGCGGCAGGCCCTCGAGGTGGCTGGCATCGGCCCAGCTGAGGATCTCCAGCGTGCCGGCGCGCCAGCGCAGCCGGTTGATGCCGGTGTTGGGGATCTCGCAATTGCGCAGGCCATCCAGCGGCAGGCCGTTTGCGGTGCGCCACAGCATGTCGAGCACGCCGCCGTGGGTGACCACCGTCACCACCCGCCCGGCGTGGTCCTCGGCAGCTTGGCGCACCGCGCCGATCACGCGCGTGTGGAACTGCCGGATGCTCTCTCCACCGCCGGGCAGCGCGAAGTCGGCACGGTGCTCGAGCCAGCGCGCCCAGAGCTCCGGGTGCTGTTGCCGGATCGTCGGTACGTCCAGTCCTTCGAGCACGCCGAAGGACTGCTCGCGAAAGGCCGCGTTCAGGCGCGGCGCCAGGCGCCAGCTGGCCGCCAGCGGCTCGCCCGTTTGGCGCGTGCGCAGCAGGTCGCTTGACAGCATCGCCTGCGCCGGGGCATCGGCCAGGCGCGCGGCGAGCCGGCGCGCCTGCTCGTGTCCCGTGGCGTTCAGCGGCACGTCGATCTGGCCCTGGAAGCGCTGTTGGCGGTTCCAGTCGGTTTCGCCGTGGCGGATGAAGATGAAGTCGGTCATGGCATGCATTGTCCTCCTGCCTCGCATGGCACACTGCCGCCATGACCCGTGTGCTGTTGCTGCCCGGCCTGGCCAGTGATGCCGCGCTGTGGCGCGCGCAGGTGCGCGCACTGGCTGACGCTGGCCACGAGCCGATCGTCACCGACGTGCACGCCCGCCACGAGAGCCTGGCGCGCATGGCCCAGGCGCTGTTGGCCGAGCACGAGGGGCCGCTCGTGTTGGCGGGCACCTCCATGGGCGGCATCCTCGCGCTGGAGGTCTTCCGCCAGGCGCCCGAGAGGGTGGTGGGGCTCGCGCTGCTCGGCTCGAGCGCCCGAGCCGACACGCCGCAGACGCTGCGCCTGCGCACCGAGGCGATCGCGATGTTCGAGGCCGGCCGCATGCAGGAGGTGCTGCAGGCCAACCTGGCGTTCGTGTTCCATCCCATCAACCAGTCGAATCTGGAGCTGGTGAGCGATTACTTCTCCATGGTGGGTCGCGCGGGGGCGGCGCAGCTCGTGGCGCAGAACCGGGCGCTGATGGCGCGCCCGGACAGTCGCGCGCTGCTCGCGTCCATCCGCTGCCCGCTGCTGGTGGCCTGTGGGGACAGCGACGTGCTGACCCCGCTGGAGTGCTCGCAGGAGATCGCAGCTGCCGTGCCCGGCTCGGTACTCGAAGTGCTGCCCGAATGTGGGCACTTGCTCACCTGGGAGCGGCCGGAGGCGGTCAGCGGCTTGCTGCAGCAGTGGCTGGCGCGCTTATCGGTCTGACCGGCGGCGTGCCATACCCACGAGCCGACCCCCCCCCCCCGGCTGGGGTTCGCGCCTGGGCTCCGCAGGGCTGAGGTTCCCGGCGTCTCAGGCCGGCCAGGCGCCCCGGCCAGGCTCCCCGGCCATGACAGCCGAGTCGATCACCCCGCCGCCCAGACACACCTCGCCGTCGTAGAGCACGGCCGACTGCCCCGGCGTCACGGCCCACTGCGCGGTTTCGAACTCGAGCGTGAAGCCCTCGCCGTGTGCGCGGTGCGCGAGGGTGCAACGCGCGTCGGCCTGGCGGTAGCGGGTCTTGGCGGCGAGCAGCCCTGCGGGCGGCGGCTCGCCCGCCACCCAGCTGCAGTCGGCGGCCGTGAGGCCGCGCGCGAGCAGCCGCGGATGGTCGTGGCCCTGCACGGCCACGAGCACGTTACGCGCCAGGTCTTTGCCCGCCACGTACCACGCCGCGTGCTCGCCGCCCCCGGACTTCACCCCGCCGATCCCGAGCCCCTGGCGTTGGCCGAGCGTGTAGAAGCTCAGGCCCACGTGGCGCCCGACGACCCGGCCGTGCTCGTCTTCGATCGGCCCGGGTTCATGGCTCAGGTAGCGGTTCAGGAACTCACGAAACGGCCGCTCGCCGATGAAGCAGATGCCGGTGGAGTCGCGCTTGGCGGCGTTGGGCAGGCCAATCTCGGCAGCCAGCTGCCGCACCTCGGTCTTGAGCAGTTCGCCCACCGGGAACAGCGTGCGTGCGAGCTGCGCCTGGTTCAGCCGGTGCAGGAAGTAGCTCTGGTCCTTGGCCGGGTCCAGGCCCTTGAGCAGCTCGAAGCGTGACGCCACCGGGCCCGAGGCGCCTGGCAAGCTCGCGGAGCCGGTGGTGGCGGTGGCGAGCGCCACCTCGCGCACCCGCGCGTAGTGGCCAGTGGCGATCTTGTCGGCCCCCAGGCGCAGCGCGTGGTCCAGGAAGGCCTTGAACTTGATCTCCGCGTTGCACAGCACGTCCGGGTTGGGGGTGCGCCCGGCGCGGTACTCGCGCAGGAACT
>JBDKFA010000232.1:0-32058 GCA_039798945.1 Pseudomonadota bacterium | reverse complement strand
CACAATCGGGCACCGAGAGGCATGTGAGGCCGATCGGACCGAGAGTAGAACTGCCGCGACAACGATTCCTCACCAAGGGTTGGCCCCTAACAAGCTGGCGACGTTGGAACTTTGAGGGCCTATTTGGAAGAGCGGCGATCGACCGACATTGTTCGAGATATCTGCATCACAAGAGCGAATGGCAAGTAGCCGAAAAAGACTACAGGCAATTGGAATCGCCATTCTCCTGGCGATTATCTCCGTTATCGTGTGGCTGTCAGTAAGCTCTTTGACTCCACCATGGTCGAAGCCCCACGTGCAGAATTCTCAGGCTGCTCAGGTCCGGATGGACTCTGCGCCACTGCCGGCCAGCTCCGAGCCCTCCCTCGTCGGCGTTCATGGTCGAGAATCGGGTGCGTCTGATTCCAAGATGCCCAGCAGCACCTCGAATATTCATCGGAATACTGTAGAGCAACGACCAGGTGCGGCGACAGGATTTTCAAAGTATCCGGGCACACTCCAGACGCAAGCCGAGCTCGCCTTGTCCACCCGGAACGGCAAGATGGCTGCGGATGTGGCTAGGTATATCCGGGAATGCACCACCAACTCTCAATTGCTCAGTTTGGAGCTCTCGTCTGGACAGAGTGCCTCGGCTTCTCCGGAGCTCCAAGCGATCAGGAAGGCGCGGTTGGAGGAGTACAACAGGCAGCACTCGGCATGCCAGACTTTGGCTGGAGATCCGCACCAGCTTCGACTCAAGCTTCTTGAGATTGCCGTTGAGTCTCAGGTTTTCGGTGCCGCCTCTGATGCTTTTGGGGCTGGGAGCAGGTCGCCCGCTGTATTGACGGGACTGTCGTCTGACGCCCGAGCGGGAGATCTTGGTGCGATCTTCCAAATTGCAGCAAACCTTCATTCGACTGTTGGGGTTTCATGGGAGGAGCAGTTGGTCTTTCGATACGCCCTACAGTTGGCTGCTGAGAGTCCGCAGCTCAAGTCGGCGGCGCAGCAGTACCTCAGAGAGGCAGTTCTGTGGTCCTCGTGGCTCAAAGGCCTACCGCGTCCACGGAAGGAATTTGACTTTTCGTCTCTGTCCCCACAATCTCGAAACGAAGCAAGGGTGATGGTTGAGAAACTCCAGTTCCTGAACCGCCCGGGGTCTTGAGGACGCTCCCCCTGTAGAAGCCGCGACATGGACACCCTTCCCGAAGCCTTCTTCACCCCCACGGGGCCGAACACCTGGCAGCCCAGCGAGGCCACGATCGGCCCATGGTCGCGCGACTTCCAGCACGGCGGCCCGCCCATTGCGCTGCTTGCGCGCGCATTGCGCCTACACCCCGGGCCCGAGAGCCTGCAGATCGCGCGCCTGACGGTGGAGTTCCTCGGGCCCGTGCCGGTGGCGCCGTGCACGGTGGAGGTGAAGGTGCTGCGCCCGGGCAAGCGCATCGAGCTGCTGCAGGCGCAGATGACGGTGGGCGGGCGCGCGACGCTGCTCGCGCATGCGTGGCGGCTGGAGCGGCTGCCGGGCAGCTCGCCGTCGGTGGCCGACCCGTACGTGCCGCCGGCGCTGCCCGCGCATGAGAACACCGAGTTCTTCCCCGGGGTGGAGACCTTCCCCTATGGCGAGGCCCTCGAGTGGCGCTTCGTGCGCGGCGGCTTTCGCGAGGCGGGGCCCGCGCTCGTCTGGGGCCGCCCGCGTATCCCGCTGGTGGCCGGCGAGGTCACGCACGGGCTGGAGGGGCTGCTCACGCTGCTCGACTCGGCCAACGGCGTGAGCGCGGCGCACGACATCCGCACCCACACCTTCGTGCCGGTAGACCTGACGCTGAACCTGCACCGCGAGCCGCGCGGCCCCTGGTTCGGCATGGACGCGCACACGATGGCCGACGAAGGCGGGATCGGCACGGTCACCACCTCGGTGTTCGATGGTCACGGCCCGGTGGGGCGCAGTCTGCATACGCTGTTCGTGCGGCCGCGCTGAGCGGCAGCACGGACCCGCCCGGTCAGGCACGCCCGCGAAACGCACAGGCCACGACGCACCGCGCACCGCATGGCTCGACCTTGCGTGCGCGCAACCACGCGGCCACGGGCCGGCCTAAGGTCTCGGGCATGAACCCCTCCCGCCGAGACTCCCTGGCCCGGCTAGCCGCCCTGACGGTCACTCCGGCTGCCGCCACGCTGGCCGCCACCGCTGCCGCCCCTGCCCGCGCCTCCACCGCCGACGAACTGCGCCAGGAGGCGCAGGCCGCGCTCACGGCCCTGCATCGGCGCAACCCCACCGCGCAGGCGATCTCGCGCCAGGCCAAGGCCACGCTCGTCTTTCCGAAAATCGTCAAGGCCGGGCTCGTCTTCGGCGGCAGCTACGGCGAGGGCGTGCTCTTCAAGGGCGGTGCCGCAGCCGGCTACTACAACTCGGTCTCCGCCTCCTGGGGCTGGCAGGCCGGTGCGCAGACCTACGCCTACGTGCTCTACCTGATGAGCGAGGCCGCGCTGCAGGCGCTGGAAGAAACCAAGGGCTGGGAGTTCGGCGTCGGGCCGACGGTGGTGGTGGTCAACGAGGGCGTGGCACGCAACCTCTCGACGACCACATTGCGCGAGGACGCCTACGCCTTCGTCACCGACCAGCAGGGGCTGATGGCCGGCGTGAGCCTGGAGGGGACGAAGGTGACGCGGGTGCGGCGGTTGGTTCAGGGGTACAGGGGTACAGGGGTACAGGGGTACTGGGGTACAGGGGTAGCGGGGTAGCGGGGTAGAGGGACTCGGTGCGCGGACGGGCCACGCACGAGGAGTTCGATGCGGGCACCTCACGGCGGGCTTCGCGCTTGCCGACCGCACGAGGATGTAGTAACGTGTCTACATCACATTGTCAGCGGTCTCGCACGTGCCCGTCACCACCCTGTCCAGCCGCGAGTTCAACCAAGACGCCAGCGGTGCCAAGCGGGCAGCCCGCAAGGGCCCCGTCATCATCACCGACCGCGGTCGGCCGGCGCATGTCCTGCTGACGATCGAGGCCTACGAGAAGCTCACCCGGAAGACCCGGAAAACCGACAGCATTGCCGAGTTGCTGGCGATGCCTGGCGTCGAGCAGATCGAGTTGGAGGTACCTCGCCTGGGCCGTCTGACGCGGCCGGCTGACCTCTCCTGATGTTCGTTCTCGACACCAACGTCGTCTCCGAGTTGCGCAAGGCCAAGGCCGGCAAGGCGGACCGTCACGTCGCGGCCTGGGCTTCCAGGGTGCCTGCTGAATCGCTCTACGTCTCGGCCATCTCCATCCTGGAACTCGAGACCGGCGTGCTTCTGGTGCAACGCCGCGACCCCAGGCAGGGGGCTTTGCTCAGGCAGTGGCTGGATCAACACGTGCTGCCCGCGTTCGCGGGGCGCGTGCTGGCGGTGGACACGGCCGTCGCGCAGCAGTGTGCCGCCCTGCACGTTCCCGACCCGAAGTCCGATCGGGATGCGCTGATCGCCGCCACGGCCATGGTCCACCGCATGACCGTGGTCACCCGAAACGTGAGCGACTTCGCTGCGACCGGAGCCCCTGTCCTGAACCCATGGGAGCCGGCGGCCCGGCCAGGAAGAGGAAGCGGGACGTCGGCCAAGAGGGCCGTGGGGCGTTCCGTCAGGCGTTCCTGAGCCCCGGGGGGAAAGGCTGACCCACGCGAAAGACCTGCCTCATTCGTCGCCGCCCAGGCCTCCACCGCCGACGAACTGCTCTACCTGATGAGCGAGGCCGCGCTGCAGGCGCTGGAAGAAGCCAAGGGCTGGGAGTTCGGCGTCGGGCCGACGGTGGTGGTGGTCAACGAGGGCGTGGCGCGCAACCTCTCCACCACGACGCTGCGCGAGGACGCCTACGCCTTCGTCACCGACCAGCGGGGCTGATGGTCGGCGTGAGCCTGGAGGGCACGAAGGTGACGCGGGTCAAGCGGTAGCCGCAGCGACCCCGACCCCAGTGCACGTAAGGCGCCGCCTCAGGCGCCCGGCACGGTGGCCTTGATCCAGTGCCGCAGGTAACGGTAGCCTTCGTCACCCTTGCTGCGCTCCCCGACGATCGGGGTGCCGTCCGGGCCGTACACGTAGACCTTGGGGCCCCAGTCGAGGTTGAAGCGCTTGCGCACACCGTCGCGGCGCGCCCTCCATTCGGCCATTTCCTGCTTGCTCGTGAACATGACGCTGCCGCTGAAGACACGCACGTTCTTCACCACCACGTCGGGGCGCGCGGCGATGAAGGCTGCGTAGTGGCTCTCCAGCCACTTGGACATCCCGCAGTGCTCGCTGGTGAAGGCCACCACCGTGTAGGCCCCGGGCTCCGCCAGGCTGCGCAGCGACACCGCGCGTGCGTGGAGATCCTCGTCGACGAACTGCAAGAGCCGATCGCCCGCCAAGGCCGGGCTGCAGGCGCCAGCCGAGCCACAGGGCCAGACGGCCGGCGCGGGCGCCGGGGCAGTGGGCACGGCGCTTGCACGAGCCGGCTTCCTGAAAGCCGGCCACGCAAGCGAGCCGGCCACCACCAGCCCGATGGCCACAAACATCCACCTCATCGGGGAGGTATCGGCATGGCGCACCGAAACTGGAGACGACCGGTCCCGGCGTGACCCGACCCGGGGAGTCGTTCACCTGCCCCGCAGCGTCGCCACGTAGCGCAGCATCCGCTCGCGCAGGCCCGGCTCCGAAGCCGAGCGCACGAGCGCGGCGAGGTCGGCATCGAGTGCAGCTGAATCGTTGGGCCGGGTAGCCTGGCGGATCGCGGCGGCGGTGGCGGTGTCGACCACCGGCTCGGGCAGCGTCGTGTCCGCATCGAACTCACCGTGGGTGGCCAGGCCCCAGGCGAGGGCTTGCGCCGCATCCACCTCGCCACCTTCGGTGACGAGGCGGCGCGTGCGGTCCGCGCCGATGCGCGTGGCCAGCCGCCGCGTGCCGAGCACGAGGCCGAAGCGCGCGCCGGGAAAGCGCAGCGTCGTGCCCGGGCGCACCACGCGCACCTCGCACGAGGCGAGCAGCTCCGCCCCCGCGCCCCAGGTGCGGCCATGGGCCACCGCCACCGTGCGCAGCGGCGAGGCCCACACTTCGGCCAGCAGCGTCTCGATGCGGATCACGCGGCGCAGCAGCTCGCCCTCGCCCACGGTGGCGAGGTCCGACAGGTCGAAGCCGGTGCAGAAGTTCGGACCCTGCCCGCGCAACACGACGGTGTGCAGCGACGCGTCGAGCCGCGCTGCGCGCAGCTGCGCGAGCAGCGCCTCCACGAGTTCGTCGGCGAGCGCGTTGCCGCGCTCGGGGCGCGCGAGCTCGAGCGTGAGGGTGCCGCCTTGGCGGTGAACGAGAAGCGGCACCATCAGCGGGCCTCCGAAGTGGCTGCGGGGGCCAGCCCTGCACGTACCGTGGCACTGCGGTCCCAGAGGTTGGGCAGTTCGGTGGCGTCGTAACCTGAGACGAAGTCCACGATGCACCCGGCGTCGTCCACGCGGTGGCGCCGCACCGCACCGATGTTGGCGCCGTAGACATGAATGCTCACGGTGACGCCGCCGTCCTCGCGCGCGCTGCCCACGCGGTGCCAGTCGCCCACGGTGGGCGAGACCGCCTCGATGTCGCCGGGCGCCATGCGGTGCGCGCGGCCGGTAGGGCGCGGGGTGCGGTGGGGGGTGGCCGCGGCGCGGTCCGCGCTGTCCGGACCTGCAGGCGAGCACAGAGCCCCGCCCGGCGCCGTGTATTCCTCGCAATGCTCGGCCCCGCGCAGCACGCCCACCAGGCCCCACACCGTGTGGTCGTGCACCGGCGTGCGCTGCCCCGGGCCCCAGACGAAGCTCACGACCGAGAAGCGCTCGAGCGGGTCGCAGTGCAGCAGGTACTGCGCGTAGCGGTCGGGGCGGGGCCGGGCGAAAGCTTCGGGCAGCCAGCTGTCCTCGGCGATCAGCCGGCACAGGGCTGCACGGCCTTCGGCCAGCAGCACGCGCTCATCGGCCGTACGCGAGACGAGCGCGGTCATCGTCACGACGAACTCGCGCAACGGAGCGATGGCATCGGTCATGGCGCCTCCGGAGACGAACGGCGGGGCGGTGCAGGGTCGCCCGGGCCTCGGCCGGCCGAATCGCACGGGACGCCGGAGACACCCGAGACCGCTCCCGCACCCGCGCGCTCGCGCAGCTCGTCAGCGTGCTCGGACAGCGCCGGCGGCCGCGTGTCCACCTCAGGCACCCGGCCATCCAGCCGCACCGGGCAGCCCACCGTGCGCGTGGCGTGGCCGCCGGGCAGCTGTTGCGCCCGCACGAGCTGCAGGTGCTCGGCCTGCGGGTCGGCCAGCGCCGCGCCGTAGCCGTTGATCGGCGCGCACGGCACGCCCGCCGCGGCGAACGCGGCCAGCCAGTGCGCCACCGGCTCGCGCGCAAAAGTGGGCTCGAGCTGCGCCGCGAGCTCGGCCTGGTGGCGCGCCCGCAGCGTCGGGTTCGCATAGCGCGCATCGGCCATCAGTTCAGGCTGGCCCACCACCTCGCACACCGAGGCCCACAGCTTCTGGTTGCCCGCAGCGATTGCGAAGTGCCCGTCGGCCGCCGCATAGGCCTGGTAGGGCGCGTTGCGCGGGTGGGCCGAGCCGAGCTTGCGCGGATCGCGTCCGGTGCCGAAGTACTCGCTCGCCTGCAGCGCGGAGATGCCGAGCGTGGCGGCGAACATCGGCACGTCGATGTGCCCACCCGGGCCGCCGGCGCGCACGCGGGCGATCAGCGCGGCAATCGAGTACGCGGCGTACAGGCCCGAGGCGAAGTCCGCCAACGGCACGCCGGCCTTCACCGGAGGGCCGCCTGCTTCGCCGGTCACGCTCATCACGCCGGCAGCCGCCTGGATCGTCAAGTCGAAGCCGCCTTCGCCACCGCGCGGGCCGTCCTGCCCGTAGGCGGAGATCGAGCAGTAGACGAGCTGCGGACGGCGCGGTGCGAACCAGTCCCACCCGAGGCCCAGGCGCTGCATCGCGCCGGGGCGGCTGTTTTCCAACACCACGTCGGCCTGCAGCGCGAGCGCACGCGCCACCTCAAGGTCGGCCGGGTCTTTCAGGTCGAGCGCGATCGAACGCTTGCCGCGGTTCAGGCTCGCAAAGTTCTCGCTGTAGCCCGCGCTCAGCGGCGGCCAGGTGCGCATCGCGTCGCCCTCGGGCGGCTCGACCTTCACCACCTCCGCGCCGAAGTCGGCGAGCAGCATCCCGCAGTAGGGGCCGGAGGCGATCTGGCAGAACTCGACCACGCGCACGCCGGTCAGCGGCCGCGCGGGGTCTGCGGCGGCAGCGGGAATCGGCGGCGCGGTGGTCATGGGCCTATTCTTGCAGCAGTTGTCGCACCGGCTGTTGCAGCGGCTCCTGCAGCGGCTCCTGCAGCGGTTTCTGCAGCCGCCCCAGCGACACACCGCAGCCGCCCGTTGTCGGCGGCGCCGCCCCTGGCGAGCGCCCGCGGACCGCCGTGCACACGCCCGTCACGCACCTCTCCTATGATGGGGCGATGACCCTGACGAACGACGACCTTCTCTCGCGCCTGCACGCCCTGTCGCCCGAACGCCTGGCCGGCATGCGCCGGGGTGTGGAAAAGGAAAGCCTGCGCGCCAATCCCGACGGCACGCTCGCCCTCACGCCGCACCCGGCTGCACTCGGCTCGGCGCTCACGCACCCGTGCATCACCACCGACTTCAGCGAGTCGCAGCTCGAGCTCATCACGGCCGCGCACACGAGCCCGGCGGCCTGTGCGCGCGAGCTGTACGAGATCCACCAGTTCGTCGCGCGCGCGCTTGGCGAGGAGCGCATGTGGGCGGCGAGCATGCCGTGCGACCTGCCCACCGACGAGACGATCCCGCTCGGGCGCTACGGCACCTCCAACGTCGGGCGCGCCAAGAGCGTGTACCGCATGGGCCTGGGCCACCGCTACGGTCGGCGCATGCAGACGATCTCGGGCATCCACTACAACTGGTCACTGCCGGGGCTGGACAACGACGCGTACTTCGCGCTGATCCGCAACTTCCGCCGCCACGCCTTCTTGCTGCTGGTGCTGTTCGGCGCCACGCCGGCGGTGTGCGCGAGCTTCGTGCAGGGCCGCTCGCACAGCCTGCAGCCGCTGGCCGAGGGCACCTTCCACCTGCCGCACGCCACCTCGCTGCGCATGGGGCGCCTGGGCTACCAGAGCGACGCGCAGGCGGCGCTGAACGTCAGCTACAACTGCCTGGAGGGCTACGCTGCCTCGCTGCACGGGGCACTCACCACGCCGCACCCGCCCTACGAGGCCATCGGCGTGCGCAACCTCGGCGGCGAGTACAACCAGCTCGCCACGAGCCTGCTGCAGATCGAAAACGAGTTCTACGGCACGATCCGCCCCAAGTGCACGATCCGAAGCGGCGAGCGCCCGCTGCACGCGCTGCGCGAGCGCGGCGTGGAGTACGTGGAAGTGCGGCTGATGGACCTCGACCCCTTCGAGGTCACCGGCATCGCCGAGCCGACGATGCATTTCCTGGACGTCTTCCTGCTGCACTGCCTGCTCACCGAGAGCCCTCCCGACACGCCCCAGGAAACGGTGGAGATGGCACGCAACCAGCACCGCACGGCCTCCGCCGGCCGCGAGCGCGGGCTCACGCTGGAGCGCGGCGGGCGCGCGGTGCCGCTCGTGGACTGGGCAGCCGAGGTGCTCGCGGGCTGCGCGCCGATCGCCGCGCGGCTGGACGCCTTGCAGGGCACGGATGCCCACACGCAAGCCCTGGCGCAAGCCCACGCACGGCTCGCCGACCCCGACACCACCCCCTCGGCGCGCGTGCTCGCCACGATCGCTGCCGAGCACGGGGGGTGCTTCCGTGCCTTCGGCCAGGCCCGCTCGGAGGCCGCACGCGCGGCGCTGCTCGCCGAGGCGATCGATCCCGACGTGACGGCGCGTCTGCAGCGCGCAGCCGAGGAGTCGGTGGCCGCGCAGCGGCAGCGCGAGGCGGCCGACACGCTGCCCTTCGAGGAGTACCGGCTCCAGTACCTCGACCCGCAGCGGTTGATGGCCTGAGGGGTCCTCGAGGCTTGCCCCCGGGGGCGGGGTGCCTGCAGGTTGCCTGAGGATCGTCCGGGGGTCGCCTGAGGCCGGCTGAGGGCCAGCCGGGGCCTATTCGAGCGCGTAGACGCCCACGCTGCGCGCGGGCAGCCGCAGCGGGGCCTCGGCCGGCACCACGTCGTCTGCGCCCCACCCGGTCACCAGCGGCCGCAGCCGACCACCGGCCCTGCCGAGGCCCCCGAGCCGGTCGAGCACGAGCCGAGCGGGCCGCGACCGCGCGTTGAGCGCCACCACCGTGCACTCCTGGCCGTGCGTGCGTGCGAAGGCCCACGCCGCACCCTCGCGCGCGAGGACCTCGTAGCCCCCGCGCAGCAGCGAGGCCCGCGTGCGGCGCAGCCCGATCAGCGTGCGGTAGAAGGCGAGCAGCGAATCCGGCGCCTCGCGCTGCGCCGCCACGTGGTGCGTGCCGGCGTTGCCAGCCAGCGCACGGAAGGGCTGCACCGCGCTGAAGCCCGCGGTATGCGGGCATTCGGTCCAGCTCATCGGCGTGCGCAGCGCATGGTCGCCCGCCAGCGTCGGCTGCCCGGCCATGCCGATCTCCTCGCCGTAGTAGACGAAGGGCGTGCCGGGCAGGAGCAGGTTCACAGCCGCCGCCACCCGCAGCGCGCCGGGCTCGCCGCGCAGCTGGTCGGCCACGCGCGCGCCGGCAAAGCCGTCGTGGTTGGACAGCAGCGTGCTCGTCGCGTGCGGGGCCACCGTGAAGTAGCGCGCCACGCGGGCGGTGGCCGCGGCGCTGCCCGGCCCGCCGCGGGCCATGGCCAGGATGTCGGTGTTCAGGTCGAAGGCGAAGGCGCTGCCGCCCATGCGCGTGAAGCCCGCCGCGTCGCCGGGCGCCTCGCACACCATGAAGCGCTGGGCGTAACGGTCCAGCAGCGCGCGGATGCCGGCCACGATCGTGTAGTTCTGCGGCTGGCAGTCCCAGGCGTCGGGGCCGTTTTCCACGAGGTGGCCCACCGCGTCGAAGCGAAACCCGTCCACCCCGCGGTTCAGCCAGAAGCGCAGATTGTCGTGGTGCCAGGCGACCACGTCCGGGTTGGCCCAGTTGAAGTCCGGCATGTGGGGGCCGAAGGCGCCGAAGTACACGCCCGTCTCGTCAGGCCACCAGGGGTCGTGGCCGTAGATGTGCCAGCCTGCGGGCGCCACGTCGTGCCACAGGTACCAGTCGCGCGTGGGGCTCGCCCGCGCGCTGCGCGAGAGCTGGAACAGCGGGTGTGCGGCCGCGCTGTGGTTGATCACGTAGTCGAGGATCACGCCGATGCCGCACGCGTGCGCCGCCTGCAGCAAGGCGTCGAAGTCCTGCATCGTCCCGTAGTCGGGATCGATCGCGCGGTAGTCGGTGACGGCGTAGCCGTGGTCGCCGTCCTGGCTCGGGTAGATGGGCATGAGCCAGATGCCGCTCACGCCCAGCGACTGCAGGTAGGGCAGGCCCTGGATCACCCCGCGCAGGTCGCCGATGCCGTCGCCGTTCGCATCGCGCCACGCGCGCACGTAGATCTGCACGAAAGTGCCGCGATGCCAGTGCGCGGGCAGCGCGCTGCCTGGATCGGCCAGAGGTACGCGCGTGATCATCGCGGCGCGACCACCCGGTAGACGCGCACCGACTGCGCGGGCAGCACGATCTCGGCCTGGCCCTGCCCGTCGGCCCGCGCACCGGGGGCGGGCGCGGCACGGCCGGCGGCCGGGTACACCGGCTGCAACCGCGCCCGGGCGGGCAGCTCGCGCACCCAGGCCGTGGCCGGCTCGGTGCCGTAGTTCAGCAGCACGAGCGTGCGCTCGGCCCCGAGCGTACGCCGGAAGCCGAGCACGAGCCCGTCGGCAAAGCCGTGCTCGAAGCTGCCGCGCGCGATCGAGGCGAAGGTGTTGCGCAGGCCGATCATGTCCCGGTAGAAGGCCAGGATCGAGCCGGGGTCGCGCGACTGCGACTGCGCGTTGAACGCCGACACGTTCGGGGCCACCGGGCGAAAGGGCGTGCCGGTGGTGAAGCCCGCGCGCGCGGGGTCGCTCGTCCAGCTCATCGGCGCGCGCAGCGGCAGGTCTCCCTCGAGCGTGGTGACCCCGCCCATGCCCACTTCCTCGCCGTAGTAGACGTAGGGGGTGCCCGGCTGCAGCAGGTAGCCAGCCGCGGCGAGCTTGTAGGCGGCCACGTCGCCGCCGAGCTGGTCCCACAGCCGCGCGCCGGCGAAGCGGTCGTGGTTCGACACGAAAGTGGCCATCGTCGGCGAGGCGCGCTTCCAGTACGCTGCCAGCGCCGCCACCGATTCGGGCTGCCCGCGCGCGGCCTGCACGTAGTGGTGCACGAAGCCGAAGGCGAAGGCGCCGCCGCACACCGCGGGATCGCCATAGGCCTGCGGCTCGGCGGTGGCCTCGCACACCACGGTGCGCCGCGGATAGGCGCGGATCAGGTCCTGCATACGCTTGGTCAGGCGCCGGCTCTCGGGCTGGTCGTTCCAGTCCTTCGCGGAATTCTCCACGAGGTGCGGCACGGCGTCGAGCCTGAAGCCCGCCAGCCCGCGGTCGAGCCAGAAGCGCAGGCTCGCCAGGTGGTACTGCACCACCTCCTCGCGGCGCAGGTCGAAGTCGGGCATGTGCGGGCCGAAGGTGCCGAAGTAGAAGTCGCGTGCGCCCGCGGGCGGGGCTGGGAGGTCCTTGGGATCGCCCTTGAAGAGCCACGGGTTCGAGCCCGCGTGGTACCAGGGGTTCTTGCCCCAGATGTCCCAGCCCTGGGGCATCTGGGGCGACCACACGTACCAGTTCCGGTAGGCGCTGGCAGGGTTCGTGCGTGCCTCGATGAAGAAGGGGTGCTCGGCGGAACTGTGGTTCACCACGTAGTCGACGATGACGCCGATGCCCCGCCTGTGCGCCTGACGGATCAGCTCGTCGAAATCCGCGAGCGTGCCGTAGGCCGGGTCCACCGCGCGGTAGTCGGTGGTCGCGTAGCCGTGGTCGCCGTCCGCGTTCTTCTGGATCGGCATCAGCCAGATGCCGCGGATGCCCAGCTGCTGCAGGTGATCCAGGCGCGAGGTGAGGCCGCGCAGGTCGCCAATGCCGTCGCCGTCGCTGTCCTGGTAGGCGCGCACGAAGATCTCCATGAACGCTCCGCGGTGCCAGTGCGGGTCCAGCCGCAAGGAGCGGGCGGCGGGACGGGCGGCGGGACGGGCGGCGGGACGGGCGGTCGGGCGGCCTGCGGCTCGCGAGGCCACCGGGCGGGCGCCGGCTTCGGCCGCGGCGCCGGCGGCCGGGCCGGCCGGCACCTGCACCGCGGCGCCCGGCGCGGCCTGCGCCAGTACGGGTGCGGGTGCCAGCGCGGCGGTGCTGGCGGCCAGCGCGATCAGCCAGGGTGCGTTCATGGTGCGCATGGGCGTGGGCAGTCCCCGGGAAGAGGGCCGCGAATCAGGCTCGAAATGTAGGAGAACTACATCTTCATCACAAGCCGAGAACCCTCTGAATGCCCATAGATTCCAGGTGAATCGCTGGTCAATGTAGTTTTCCTTCATTAGCATCGCGCGCTTATGCATGCTCGCTCGCTCAACCCGCAAGACCATCCGACCGGGCGCGACGGCCGGCTCACCGCCGCGTGCGGCCGGGGGCGCGCACAAGTGGCGGCGAGGGCCCCATGGAACGGCTCGGCACGGGTGCCGCCGGTACAACTGGTGCCCCTGGTGCCCCTGGTGCCCCTGGTGCCCCTGGTGCCCCTCCTGGTGGCCGGGGCGGCCCTGGTCCTGGCCACGGGGGGCCTCGCAGGCGCCCACGCCGCCCGGCCGGCCGCGCACGCGGCCCCGCCTGCAGAGCCGAGTGCCCTCGCCGACTGCGCCGACGGCCCGGGCCAGCCTGCCTCCCGCACGCTGCGCGCGACCCCGGCGCTGCCGCCCGCCTTCGCCGAGGCCCGCGCCGCGTGGCTGGACGCCACCACGCTGCGCTGGGCGGGGGTGGAGCCCGGCCCGGGCGAGCGCGTGCGGCTCGTGCACGCCGCGCAAGGCGGCCTGCGCGCAGCACCGGGCGAGCCGGTCGGAGGGGCCGAGCACGCGATCACGCTGCAGCCCGTGGCCCCCTCACCCGAGACCGACGCCACCCGCCGCTTCAGCCACATCGGTGCGGGCGTGACGCTGCGCGCAACGGGCTGGAACGCGGCCACCGCGCGTACCTGGCACCGGGGCCAGCTGCTGCTGGTGCACGAGGACGCGCAAGGACGTGTGCGTTCGGCCACGCGGGCGCAGCACGCCGGCGCGCTCGACGCGCTCTATGCCGCCGCCGAGCAGACGCCTCACCTGGGCGCGGTCTTTCGCGGAGCGCGCACTCACTTCGGGCTGTGGGCGCCCACAGCCCAGCAGGCCTGGGTATGCGTCTACGAGGGCCCGCAGGGGGGGGCCCGGGTGCGCCTGCCGATGCAGCGCGACGCGGCCACCGGGGTCTGGCGGGCCCGGGCCCGTACGCCTGCTGGCGAAATCCGCGAAGGTCGCGAGGGTCGCGAGGGCCGTGAGGCCCCCCACGGCGGCCGCACCGATCCCCGCTCCGGCGCGCACGCCGCCAGCCGTGGCGGCACCGTCTACACCTACCTCGTGGACGTCTTCGTGCCCGGTACCGGCCTCGTGCGCCAGCGCGTGACCGACCCCTACGCGCTCTCGCTCACCGCCGACTCCGCACGCAGCGCCGCGCTCGACCTGGCCGACCCCGCGCTGCAGCCGCCGGGCTGGGCCGACACGCCGCGCCCGAACCGCGTGGCCGCCGCCACCGACCTCGTGCTGTACGAGCTGCACGTGCGCGACTTCTCCCGCACCGACGAAACGGTGCCGGCGGCCCACCGCGGCACCTACCTCGCCTTCACCCACCCCGAGGCACGCGGCATGCGCCACCTGCGCCGGCTCGCCGAAGCGGGGCTCACCGACGTGCACCTGCTGCCTGTCTTCGACCTCGCCACCGTGCCCGAGCGCGGCTGCGTGCAGCCCGACGAGCGTGCGCTGCGCGCGATGCCGCCGGACTCGCGCGAGCAGCAGGCGCTTCTCGCACCGCTGCGCGCCACCGACTGCTACAACTGGGGCTACGACCCCTGGCACTTCACGGCGCCGGAGGGCAGCTACGCCACCGACGCGCTCGACCCCGCGCGGCGCATCCTCGAGTTCCGCCAGATGGTGCAGGCGCTGCACCGCGCCGGGCTGCGCGTGGGCATGGACGTCGTCTACAACCACACCACCGCCTCGGGCCAGCACCCGAAGTCGGTGCTCGACCGGATCGTGCCGGGCTACTACCACCGGCTGGACGCCAAGGGCGAGGTGGAGCGCTCCACCTGCTGCGACAACACCGCCACCGAGCACCGGATGATGGCTCGGCTGATGATCGACTCGGCCGTGGTGTGGGCGCGCGACCACCGCATCGATTCCTTCCGCTTCGACCTGATGGGCCACCAGCCGCGCGAGGCGATGCTGCGGCTGCAGCAGGCCGTCAACCGCGCCGCGGGGCGCCACATCCACCTCATCGGCGAGGGCTGGGACTTCGGCGAGGTGGCCCGCGGCGCGCGCTTCGTGCAGGCCGCCCAGGGCCGGCTGGCCGGCACCGGCATCGCCACCTTCAGCGACCGCGGGCGCGACGCGGTGCGCGGCGGGGGCTGCTGCGACAGCGGGCCCGAGCAGGTGCTGCAGCAGGGTTGGGTGAGCGGCCTGGGCACCGACCCGAACGAGGACGTAGTGGCGGCGCGTGCGTCCAGACCGGCTGCGGGCCCGAGCCCCGGCGCCACGGCGGCGCCAGCCGTCTCGACCGCTGAAGCCGCAGCGACCACGGGAGCGGATACGGCCGGCCGGCCCGCCCCCTCCGACGCCGAGCGCGCCGCCCTGCGCCGCAGCGCCGACCTGGTGCGCCTGGCGCTGGCCGGCACGCTGCGCGACTTCGCCTTCACCACCCACGACGGCGAGCGGCGCAAGGGCAGCGAGATCGACTACGCGGGCAGCGGTGCGGGCTATGCGAGCCAGCCCGGGGAAGTCGTGAACTACACCGAGAACCACGACAACCAGACGCTCTTCGACGTGCTGGCCTTCAAGCTGCCGCGCGCGACCTCGCGCGAGGAGCGCGCGCGCGTGCAGCACTTGGCCAACGCGGTGGTGGCCTTCAGCCAGGGCATCGCGTATTTCCACGCCGGGCAGGAGCTGCTGCGCAGCAAGTCGATGGACCGCAACAGCTACGACTCGGGCGACTGGTTCAATCGGCTCGACTTCACCTTCACCGACAACGGCTTCGCCGCCGGGCTGCCGCCCGAGGGCGACAATGCGCGCAGCTGGCCGCTGATGGCTGCGCGCCTGGCCGATGCCCGCATCCGGCCCGAGCCCGCGCAGATCGCGTGGACGCGCGACGCGTTCGTGGAGCTGCTCAAGATCCGCGCCAGCACGACGGTGCTGCGGCTGCGCACGGCCGAGGACATACAGCGCCGGCTCACGCTGCTGGCCACCGGCCCCACGGCCAGCGGCGCGCTCGTGGCCGCGCACATCGACGGGCGCGGCCTGCAGGGCGCGAACTTCACCGGCCTCGTCGTCGCGATCAACGTGGACCGCGTGCCGCAGACCTTCACCGAGGCGCAGCTGGCCGGCCGGGCGCTGGCGCTGCACCCGGTGCTCGCCGCCGCGGATGCGGCAGACGCCCGCGTGCGCGAGGCCCGATTCGATGCCCGGACCGCCACGTTCGTCGTGCCCGCGCGCACGGCGGTGGTCTGGGTGGAGCGCTGAAGGCGGCTGGCCGCCGCGCACGGCAAGCGACAAGAGGCTGCCCGACGACCGGCAAAGGCTGAGCGCCGACGACCGACGATCGGCCCGCCCCACGGCCACGCCCACGAGGAGACACGCCCATGCCCACGACGAACCGGCTCACCCGCCGTGCCCTGGCCGCCACCGCGGCCGGTCTGGCGCTTTCGCTGCTCGCAACCCTGTCGGGCTGCGGAGGCGGCGGAGGCGGGGGAGGTAGCACCGGTGGCGGCGGCTCCGGCGGCACGCCCAACCCGCCCATCACCGGCACCGTCAACCTCAACGAGTCGCGCGGGGTGTGGCTCAACCGGCAGCTCGTGCGCTGGCCGGGCATCGACACCACCGGCGTGCACAAGCTCTACTGGTCGGCCAAGGGCTCGATCCAGGCGAGCGTGGGCACGGCTGTCACCGGCCACGACGGCGCGATCACGCTGGAGGCCACCGCCGGCAGCGTGCCCGAGCCCTGGGCCACGCGCTTCAAGTGGGTGGGCGCAGGCGCCACGCTGGCCGTGAAGCCAGCCGACCTGACGCGTCTGGCCGAGCTGCACCGCGCGCAGCTCGTGCTCGTGCAGGAGACCGACGGCGGCCTCGTGCGCAACGCCACCACGACACAGATCGGCGGCGCGCTGGACGACCTCTACGCCGCGGCGGCCGATGTCACCGACCTTGGCGCCACGCTCAACGGCGGCAACACGCGCTTCAAGCTGTGGGCCCCCACGGCGCAGAAGGTCTCGCTCGTGCTCTACGACTCGCTTGCGGGCAGCACCTCGTCAACGGTGGACATGACGCGCGACGACACCACCGGCACCTGGAGCGTGGCCCGCACGGGCGACCTCTCCGGCCGCGCCTACCACTACCGCGTGGAGGTCTTCGTGCGCGGCACGGGCCTCGTCACCAACCTCGTGACCGACCCATACTCGCTCGCGCTCACGGCCGACTCCGCACGCAGCGTGGTGGTGGACTTGAACGCCCCGTCCACACAGCCCACCGGCTGGGCCCAGAGCCGGCCGCCCGCTACCGTGGCCGCCGCGCCGGACATGTCGATCTACGAGCTGCACGTGCGCGACTTCTCGGCCAACGACCCCACCGTGAGCGCGGCCCACCGCGGCAAGTACCTCGCCTTCACCGAGGGCCAGGCCAACGGCATGAAGCACCTGCGCGCGCTCGCGCAGGCCGGCCTCACCGACGTGCACCTGCTGCCCGTCTTCGACATCGCGAGCGTGCCCGAGGTGGGCTGCACCACCCCGAGCCCCTCGGGCGCGGCCGACTCGCAAAGCCAGCAGGCCACGGTGGCCGCCACGCGCGGCACCGACTGCTTCAACTGGGGCTACGACCCCTGGCACTACACCGCCCCCGAGGGCAGCTACGCGAGCAATGCGGCCGACCCGCTGGCACGCATCGTGGAGTTCCGCGCGATGGTGCAGGCGCTGCACGCGGCCGGGCTGCGCGTGGGCATGGATGTGGTCTACAACCACACCACCGCCTCGGGGCAGAACGCGAAGTCGGTGCTCGACCGGATCGTGCCGGGCTACTACCACCGGCTCAACGCGGCCGGCGGCGTGGAGACCTCCACCTGCTGCGACAACACCGCAACAGAGAACCGCATGATGGAAAAGCTCATGACCGACTCGGTGGTGGTCTGGGCGCGCGACTACCGCATCAGCAGCTTTCGCTTCGACATCATGGGCCACCAGCCGCGTGCGGCGATGGAGCGGCTGCAGGCAGCCGTCAACGCCGCGGCGGGCCGCACGGTGCAGCTCATCGGCGAAGGCTGGAACTTCGGCGAGGTGGCCGACGGCGCGCGCTTCGTGCAGGCCTCGATGTGGAGCCTGAACGGCTCGGGCATCGGCACCTTCAACCCCTTTGCGCGCGACGCCATCCGCGGCGGCGGACCCTTCGACAACGGCAGCGCGCTCGTGGCCAACCAGGGCTTCGTCAACGGCCTGTGGTACGACCCGAACACGCTGGGCGCAGGCAAGACGCGCAACGACCTGATGCTGCAGGGCGACATCGTGCGCGCCGGCCTGGCCGGTGCGATTCGCAGCTACACGATGACGCTGCGCGACGGCTCGACGAAACGGCTCGAGGAGTTCTTCGTCTACCCGAACCAGCCCGCGGGCTACGTGACGCAGCCCTCGGAGGTGGTGAACTACGCCGAGAACCACGACAACCAGACGCTCTTCGACAACCACGCCTACAAGCTGCCCGTGACCACGAGCCGAGAGGACCGCGCCCGGGTGCAGGTCCTCTCGGCCGCGCTCACGATGTTCAGCCAGGGAATCGCCTACTTCCACGCCGGCGTCGACACGCTGCGCAGCAAGAGCTTCGATCGCAACAGCTACGACTCGGGCGACTGGTTCAACCGCCTCGACTGGAGCTACCAGGACAACTACTACGCCACGGGGCTGCCGCCCTCGTGGGACAACGGCAGCAACTGGGGCGTGATGCAGCCGCTGCTCGCCGATTCGCGCATCAAGCCCACGGGCGACGAGATCGCCTTCACGCGCGATGCGTTTCGCGACCTGCTGCGCATCCGCGCGAGCTCCAGCGCCTTCCGGTTGCGCACCGCCACCGACATCGCCGCGCGGCTGAAGCTGCACAACACCGGGCCAGACCAGGTGGCCACCGTGATCGTCGGCCAGCTCGACGGCACGGGGCTTGCCAACGCGGGCTTTGCCGAGCTTGTCTACCTCGTCAACGTCGACAAGGTGGCGCAGACCGTGACGGTGGACGCGCTCAAGGCCCGGGGCTACGTGCTGCACCCCGTGCACCGCGCCTTCGGTGCGGCGGACCGCCGGGCGCTGCAGGCCACCTATGCGAACGCGAGCGGGGCGTTCACGGTGCCGGCGCGGACGGCGGTGGTGTTCGTGAGGCCGTGATCGCCCCGAGGTGTGCCCGCAGGCCGCTCTCCAGCGCCGCCCATACGCACCGCATCGACGCCGAGCGGCGCAGCTCGGCGTGCGAGCACAGCCACACCGGAAGCATCTGGCCGAAGCGCTCGGCGAGGATGCGCCGCAAGCCGGGCTTGCGCGCGGCCACGTCCGCCAGGTAGACGCCCACGCCGAACCCGGTTTCCACCGCGGCGTAGCGCGCCAGGATCGCATCGGTGCGCAGCCGGAAACGCACCGGCGCCTCGGGCCCCGGGCCGCGAAAGAGCGGGCCGAGTGGCGCACCCTCGCGGTCGAAGCCGGCCACGAAGGCCTCGGGCGGCAGCTCCCAGCCCGCGGGCTCGCCGTGGCGCGCGAGGAACGTTTCGTGCGCGTAGAGCCCGAGCTCGGTGTCGCCCACGTGCACGGCGATCACGTCGTCCTGCTCGGGGCGGAAGAAGCGCACCGCGATATCGGCTTCGCGGCGCAGCAGGTTGTCGGCGCGGTTGGACACGGCGAGCTCGATCTCGAGTGCGGGCTGCGCCGACAGCAGCGGCGCGAGGATCGGCACCACCACGTGCGGGGCATAGACCTCCGAGGCCGCCACCCGCACCGTGCCCGCCACCTGCTCACCCGATTGCGCAAAGACGCGCTCGGCCTCCTGCACGCAGCTGCGCATCGCCGCCACGCGGCCGTGGAGCACGTGGCCGGCCTCGCTCGGCTCCAGGCGCCCGGGCAGCCGCCTGAAGAGGGCCTCGCCGAGCGCGGACTCGAGCTCGCGCACGTGGCGCCCGACGCTTGGCTGCGTGGTGCCGAGCCGGCGCGCCGCCTCGGTGAGCGTGCCCGCCTCGTAGACGGCGATGAAGGCGCGCAGCAGGTTCCAGTCGGCCAGGCTCGGGCCGGCGGGCGGCGCCAGCCGGGGCGGGGGCGGGGCCCTGTGCGCGGTGGGATCAGGATCGGGCATCGGTTCAGTCTGGCACAGCGCGGGGCGAGCGGCGGGATGGCGGCACGCCGCATGCCCTCACGCGATCCCCTTCTCAGGCCTTCAGGTGCGCCGCCAGCCCGCGCCGGGGGCTCGGCCCCACCGGCTCCAGGGCCTGGCCCACGCGCGCGAGCATCTGCACCGCGCCGGTGGCCGGGTCCACGCCGAGCTGGCGGTGCACGGCCGCGTAGGGGCGCTGCATCTGCGCGAATTCCTGCAGCGCCTGCGACAGCGGGTGCATGTCCACGCCCGCGGCGGTGGCCTGCAGGTGCATGCGCACGTAGGCCCGGCCGGCTGCGAGCTGGCTCGCACGGCCGCGATCGGCGCTGGCCAGCCACAGGTAGCCGCTTCCCGTCTCGAAGGGCGCCCAGCGCTCCATCACGCGTTGCAGCGCGGTGCTGCCGGGCTTGGGCACTTCCATCGGGTCGAAGAGCCCCAGCGTGTGCAGCGCGCGCACCATCGGGCTCGTGAGGCTGATGCCGTCGCGGTGCTCGGCGATGGCCCGCGGGCCGATGCGCATCAGGCGCGCGGACTCGAGCCACGTGGCCGGCGTCGTGCACTCGATCTCGAAGGCCTCGCGCGTGAGCTGGCGCAGCGGCGCCATCGCCGCCTCGCCTTCGACGACACCCGCCTGCAGCCCGTGCGCGCGCGCCGTCTCGCGCCAGGCCTGGGCCAGGCCCGCGGGCAGCGGCCGCCCGTTGGCGTAGGCCGACTTGTTCGTGCGCCGGCGCGTGATCTGCTCGAAGAGCGCATCGGGGCGGGCGCTGCCCGCGGTGCCCAGGCTGAGCGTGGCCACGCGCACGCCGCGCGGCAGCGCGTCCGCCGCCGGTGCACCGCCAGGAAAGGGCTCCACCGCCACGGCCAGCCCGCGCTGGGCCCCCGCCATCACCGCGAGCTCGACGAAGGCACCGCAGCCGACCAGGATCTGCCGGCCGAAGGGGTCGGTCTCGGGCAACAGCCGCTCGCCGTCGCACACCAGGTGGATGCGGCCGGGCTCGCGCAGGTCGGCGATCCACGGCTGGCGGTTGTGCGGGTTCGGTGCGAGCAGCGCGTGCGCGAGCATGAAGCGCCGCGGGTCGGCCTCGGCGGCCGCCGCCTGCCAGGGCGCGACGGCCGCCTCGGGCATGCCCGTTGCGCAGCCGCTCGCGCCGGCACCGGCGGCCAGCACGACACCGCCGCCGAGCAGGCGGATGAACTGCCTGCGCTCGGGCGCGGCAGGCGCGTGGCCGGGCATCGGCTCGGCAGGGGAAAGGAGGGTGCGGGAGTCGGACATCTCGGGGCGCCTCGCGTATGGGATGAGCCGCCATCGTGGATCGGCCCGGCCCGGCGGGCCAGACCCGCCTGCGCATGGCACGCATGCAGGTCTGCATGGCCCGTGGCGGATGCCCGTACCGCGCGCGTGCCCTTCCTGCCGGGGTACCGGTTGGCGGCACACCCGGTACCGCGCGACGAGACCCGCCACGAGGCGCTGGTCACGCCGCCGGCGCCTCACGAGACTGCGCGCCCATGCAGACCTCATCCACCCCCCTGCCCTGCCGTGCCGGCGCCACGCACCGGCGTCTTCCCCATTCACGCTGGCCGGCCAGGCTAGGCCAGGCCCTTGTGTGGGCAGCAGCCTGCCTGGCCAGCGCGCCGCTCGCCTGGGCGCAGCCCGTGGCCGACCCGCGCGCCACCTGGCTCAGCGCCGAGAGCGCGAACTTTCGCGTGCACTACCGCGCCGGCCACCGGGCGCAGGCCGAAGCCGTCGCCCAGGCGGCCGAGCGCGCCTACCCGGCCGTCTCCGAGATGCTCGCGTGGCGGCTGCGCAGCCGCGCGGAGATCGTGCTGTACACCGAGTCCGACCAGGCCAACGGCTTCAGCACGCCGCTTCCGGTGAACCTGGTGGGCGTCTACCTGGCTCCGCCCGACGCGGGCGAGCTGCTGGGCAACAGTGCGTGGCTGGACCTGCTGCTGGTGCACGAGCTCACCCACGCCGTGCACCTGGACAAGGTGCGCGGCGCACCCGAGCGGTTGCGCCGGGTGTTCGGCCGCCTGCCCTTCACCTTCCCCGCAGGCCTGAACCCGTCCTGGATGATCGAGGGGCATGCCGTCCTGGCCGAGAGCGACCCCGCAGCGGGGCGCGGCCGGCTCCGCGGCCCGGTGTTCGAGGCGTGGCTGCGCGCCGAACGCGCACGCGGCTTCGTGAGCCTGGGTGAGCTCAATGCCCAAGGCCGCAGGGTCCCGGTCTCCTCGCAATACCTGTACGGCGCGTACTTCATGGACTTCCTGCGCCGCGAGTACGGGCACCGGGCCCAGGCTGCACTGACCGACGAGACGAGCGGCCAGATCGTTCCGGCGCTGAGGTCGGTGCCGACCGGGCTCACCGGGCTGACGATGGACGCGTTGTGGGCGCGCTTCCTCGAGGACCTGCGGCGCCAGGTGGACGAGCGCGCCGCCCCGATCGTGGCCCAGCCCGAGCGGCTCGGCCCGGCACTGGTGCCCGCCACCTTCGACATCGGACAGGTCGCGGCCCAACCGGGTGGCGGCTGGCTCGCGGTGGTGCGCGACGGGGTGCACGGCACGTGGCTCGAGCGCATCTCGCGCGAGGGACGTCGGGAACGGGTGCGGCGCCTGAATCCCGACGCGCGGCTGGACGTGGCTGCCAACGGCGACGTGCTGGTCACGCAACCCGATGTGTGCGACACCCACTACTTCGCCTACGACGTGCACCGCCTGGCGGGCACCGCGCTGCAGCCGCTGAGCCGTTGCGCGCATCTGCGCCGTGCCGTGCAGCTGCACGGCCGCGTGCTGGCGCTGCAGGTGGACGCCGGCGCCACGCGGCTGGTGGAGGTGGCCGGCAACCCCGGCACGTCGCCGCGCGTGGTGTGGGAGCCGCCTGCCGGGCATGAGCTGCTGGACCTGGCCGCCTCGCCGGACGGGCAGCGCCTGGCGCTGGTGATGCGCCGCGAGGCCGACTGGCGCATCGTCGAGTTCGATGCCCGCACGCTGCCCGCTGCCGAGCCGGTCACGCGGGTGCGGCGCGACTCTCCGCTGCACGGTCTGCGCTGGGGGCCGCTCGGCCTGGAGTTCATCCACGCCGCTGACGGCGTGCCCAATGTGTGGCGCGTGCAGGGCGAGGCGGTGCACCGCCTCACGCATGCCCATACCGCGGTGCTGTCGCACGCCGGCACGGCCACCGACGGCACGCTGGCGACGGTGGCCATCGCACCGGGCGGCATGGCGCTGCACGCGCTGGTGCAGGCCGAACCTCTGGCCACCCGGGCCGCGCAGGCCGACGGCGCCGCCGCGGCGCCCGCGCCTGCGGTGCCCGAAACCCCCTCGGCGGCCGCGCTGCAGGCGCCGCAGCCCTATGGCGGGATCGGCCTGTTGCGCCCCCAGTGGTGGCTGCCGGCCGTGGCCACGGTGACGGACGGTCAGCAGGCCTACGGGGCGAGCACCGGTGGCGGGGACCCGCTGGGCTGGCACCGGTACGCCGCCACCGCCTTGTTCGAAGGGCGCACCCGCTCGTGGCTGGGCAGCCTCGAGTACCTGTACGCCGGCCGCCATGGGCTGTCGCTGCGGCGCTCCCTCCAGGCTGCGGAGGGCGGACCCGCCAAGGCGCCGGGCGGAACGCCCCTGCTCGACCGCCACACGCAGCTGCAGTGGCTCAGCCTGCTCCCCCAGGGCACCCTCGAGCGGCGCGTGGTGTTCGGGGTGGGCGCCGCCGCAGACTGGGTGGACCGGCTGGGCGGCACCGGTGTGGCGCCCGCGCGGCGCCGCGACGAGCGGCTGCTCGCGGCCTTCGTCGACGTGGACACCACCGGCGGCGACGTGCTCAGCGTGGGGCCCAACCGCGGCATGCGCGGCTCGCTGCTCGTCGAGAGTTACCGCCCGCTGGCCCAGGGCGACGCGCTGCGCTACGACGGCACGGTCGCACGCGCCGACTGGCGCGGCTTCCTCGCGCTGCCCATGCGCAGCGTGCTCGGCCTGCGCTACACCGAGGTCTACGCCACCGGGCGCACGCAGCCCTTCTCGCTGGGCGATGCAGCCGACGACTGGCTGCAGCTCGGCCCGGTGCTCAACGACCGCACGCTGGCGCTGCGTGGCTACGCCCAGGGCGACCCCGCCTTGACCGGCACGCGGGCACGCGTGGCGTCGCTCGAGTGGCGTGTGCCGGTGGCGGACATCGACCGCCATGGGATGAGGCTGCCGCTCGGCCTGAACCGTGTCTCGGCCGGAGCCTTCTTCGACATGGGGGGCGCCTGGCGCACGGGCAGCGGCCCGGAACGCTGGTCGCGTGGCGTCGGGGTGGAGCTGCTGGCCGAGGCACGGCTGGCATACGCGGTGCCGTTGCAGCTGCGCCTGGGGCTGGCACGCGCGCTGGACGGACCGCAGCAGACCCGCGCCTACCTGAGCGTCGGGCGGTCCTTCTAGCCCTGCGCACGGACACCCCTCCGAGACGGCAGGCCCACTGCCCCGGGCCTCCCACCGCCCCGCACACCGGCCACCCCATGCCCACCATGCGCTCACGCGTCCTCGCCAGCACCGTCGCCACCGTCCTCGTCACCGGCCTTGCACAGCCGCACCTCGGCTCGGTGCACGCGCAGGTCGCGCCGGCATGGGGACCGACCCAGTGCACCGCGGACTTCTCCGGCACCCTGGGCCGCAAGCAGGTGGACATCCAGATCCGAGCCCGTGCCGACCAGCGCTACGACGCGCGGGTCGACGGCACGCTCAGCGGCCAGGGCCTGGTGCCGCTGGACGAGCGTGTGCGCCCGGGCCTGGACCTGCAGCCGAACGTCTACGGCGCGGAGTACGGGCAGTACAACAGCGCCGAACGCTCGCTCGTGGCCCTGCACGGACAGGCAGAGCTTGCACACCTGTTCGAACACGCCACCCCGCCCTTCGCACCGAGCGCAGTGCGGCGCGTGCGCACCTTCGACCTCACGGGGCAGCCTGACAAGTTCGGCGGCCACGTGCTGCTGGAGGCCTACGGCGACGGCGACGCGCTGCTCGGGCGGCTGGTTCGGCGCATGGTGACGGTGCCTTGCCGCTGAAGTGGCCCGCCCCGCTCGCGCCGCCGAGCCCGGCGGCGCGTTCGTGAATTGCGCCACACCCTGCCCCCCCGCAGCCCTGAGCGCCGAAAGTTTCCGGCGGCCGCGCCGATATGGCCGGTAGTTCGGACTCATTTCAACGTTTAACAGGGGTGCCCATGCAAGCATTCGACTCTTCCCATGGTGACTCCACCCCAGGTCTGGCCATCGACAGGCCACAGGTGGAGCGGGCCCTCGAGGAGGGCCGGCTGGACCTGAACTACGAGGTGGCCTGGAGCTCGCTGTCCCTGGCCGTGGACAGCGTGGAGGCTTCGGCCGTGCTGAGCCTGCCCAGCGGGCTGCGCCTGGCCGGGCGCGACCTGCAGCAGGCGATCAGCCTGTGCGAGCTGGACCTGGAGTTCGACCAGCTCGTGAGCACGCGGGCGGTGGACACGGCCGCCGAGCTGGTCGAGTCGGGCCTGGGCATCA
The DNA here is from genome assembly GCA_039798945.1 of Pseudomonadota bacterium. Classification (GTDB taxonomy): domain Bacteria; phylum Pseudomonadota; class Gammaproteobacteria; order Burkholderiales; family Burkholderiaceae_C; genus Rubrivivax. Next base: position 6,957 of record JBDKFA010000232.1, on the reverse strand, counting down.
CGGTCTCGTTCGCCGTCTCGCCGCGCTCGCTGGGCGACCCGCACTTCGTCGACCGGCTGATGACCACCCTGCGACGCTTCAGGCTCGGGCCGGGCCAGATCGCCATCGACCTGGACGAGTCGGTGCTGATGACCAACCTGGACTACAGCATGACCGTGCTGCGCGACCTGCGCGCGGCCGGCGTGCGCACCGCGGTGAACGATTTCGGCCTGGGCTCGACCTCGCCGTACTGGCTGGCGCGGCTGCCGCTTTCGCTGGTGAAGATCTCGGGCGACCTGCTGCCCGAGCCCGACCGCCTGGGCCGCTCCTACGGCATGGTGCGCTGCATGACCACCTACGGGCACGCGCTCGGCCTGCTCGTGATGGCCAAGGGCGTGCAGACGTGGGACCAGCTCGCGGCGGTGAAGTCCGTGGGCGTGGACATCGTGCAAGGGCCGATCGTCACGCGCCCGGTGGCCGCCGACGCGCTGCTGCGATTCCTCGGGCGCACACGGCGCAGCGCGGGGCTGGATTCGTCGATGTCCGCTTGAGCGCGGGGTGGCCGGTCTTCAGGCCGGCGCTTCCGAACCCCTCAGCCTTGGCACGCTGCCGGGAAGTCTGCTTCCCCATGGACGGCGTCACGCAGGTCAACCGCGTCTCGGCTGACCTTGCGTGCAGAGGAAGGCAACCTGAGGGCCGCCACGGAATGGCTATCCGCCTCCCGCACGGTGATGCCGTGGGCTTCGAACTGGGCACGCGAAGGTAGCCAAGCGCTCGAGGTGGATCCCGAATTCACAGTGGTGCTTCCCGTTTCCTCGTCTCCCTTGAACGTCTTCCAGTGCTTTCTGCGTTGGGCCATGATGCAAGCTGAAAGATCGAGGATCCTGGTGGACGCACCCTGGCGCTGGTAGAGCGCCTCCCCGCGCTCGAAGAGCCGGCGAGTCCATGCCAGCTTCCACACCACGCCTTCCGGGGGCAGCGACGCCTCGAGGTCGGCACGCAGACGCGCTTCGTCTCGCATCGCACTGATCTCGCTGCCGTGGTATCCCACGGCTGCATCCCCGATCAGCATCCGCTGCCGGCCAGCCACGAAGATGAAGTTTGCGCAGGCCGACATGCAGTAGCCGAGCACGTAGACATCTACACCGCGCTGCGCAAGCACCTCACCTATTCGCAGGGCCTGGAACTCCGACCCTCCCTCGCTCGTCACGACCAGGCGGCGCACACGGTCGTCGAACTTGGCGGAAAACCTGGCGAACTCGGTCCGCTCGATCGACCCCTTCATGAGGAGGGTGGAAGGATCGAGCCGCGTCCACTCCGCTGCGGAGGCGAGACACGGTGCTGCAAACGCAGCAGCCAAGACCCTGCGCAGGAAGCTCGCGACCCTCGGGCGCCGACCCGAACCACCCGCCGATGCGGCAGCTGGTGAGCCACCGACGTGACGAGCCCACCACGGGCTGGAGAACCAATCAGGTTCCCCAGCAGTCTTCGGCAGGGCCTGCACTTGGCTTGGACGCGAGCCGCCCACACTCCACCTCAGGCCACAGCGAGGTCTTCTTCCCACTCGATGGCGAGTAGGCCGGTCTTCTTGCCCCTGGATCGGGACGCGCCGCCGCCCTTGGCCCGACCACCGCCAGTTGGGGCACTGGCCGAGCTCGGCGGCGGCGCAGCCACCTTGACCTCTGCGCCCAAGGTGGCGGTCGCCGTGCAGCTCAGCGTGATCTGCTGGCCCTTCTTGTTGTTCGAGTCTTCCGACACCGACTTCGTGAACGTGCAGCTCGTGCTCGCACTGCCCGTAGCACTCACCCCGCCGGTCTGCGCACTCGCGCCCGCTCCGCCAGAGACCACCTTCAGTTCCGCGATTTCAAGCACTCGCATGGTTTTCTCCCTGTGCCCAGTGACTTCCGGCTGGGCTCTCCCGGTGCCGGGTCGACTCGCCCGATTCGTTGGCACGCCTCGCAGGCTGCTCTGGTCCCTATCCTCCAGAGCTGGGCGCGCTGGGTCAACGCCCCTGAAGGAGGAAGGGAAAGCACCAGCCTGGGCCCAGCGGATGCGCCCGCCACGGCAGGCCTGGCTCCATGGTGCAACGCCAATCGACGAGGCACTGGGGCGGCCGGTGGCGCTGCGGGACTGCCGAGCCTCCGCCCGGAGCGAGATGAGCTCTGGCGCGGTCCCTGGCGCCACCGGAGGGAAGTCGCCTGACGGGCCGCGCGTCGATGCGGGCAACATCGCCGGCGGAGAGCGCCGTGGAACGCTCCCTCGGTGCGGCCGTCTGGACGCAACCTGGCAGGTCATGAGTGCCTGGTCGGCCGTCGCGGCCTTCCCCGCTCACGGCCATCCCCAAGCCCGAGCTCCCGGCCCTAGTCCCCACCCCGCAGGATCCGCGCGCTCTCCCGCACCGCCGCCGCGTTGAGCTCCCCCCCGCGCGAGCCGGCGAGCTTGCGCTGGAGGTGCTCGGCCACCGTGATCGGCTCGAGCCCGGCCGCGCCGGGCTCGTCCACACAGGTGGGCAGCGTGCGGATCACCGCGTCCGCGTTGCCGTCGTGGAAGAAGGCCGCCGAGCGGCGCCTGCTCACCCGGCCGTTCGCGTCGAGCGGCGGCGGCACCCGGTGCAGGCTCGAGGTCCAGCGCCCGCCGGTCCAGCGCGCCATCAGGTCGCCGAGGTTGACCATCAGCGCACCGGGCTTGGGCACCGCGTCGATCCAGCGCCCCTCGGGGGTCTGCACCTGCAGCCCGGGCTGCACCGGGTCGCCCCACAGCACCGTGACGATGCCGTAGTCGGTGTGCGCGCCCATGCCCATCTGCCCAGGCTCCACGCGCCCGATGCCAGTCGGCATCGCGTAGTGGTTCAGCCGCAGCACGTCGATGGAGTGGTCCTCGAAGGGCTCGAAGGCGTGCTCGGGCAGGCCGAGCGTCACCGCGAAGAGCCGCGTGAGCCGGCGCGACAGGCGCGCCGCCTCGTCGAACCATGCCTGCACCCCCTCGCGAAAGCCCGGCACGTCCACAGGCCAGATGTTCTCGGCATAGGTCACGGGGTCGAGCGGCAGCTGCGGGAAGTCGCTGCAGGCCGCGCCGACGTTGAAAGCCTCGAAGAGGTCGGCCGCCGAGGCCACTCCGGCGCTGTAGCTCAGCCGCTCAGACAGCGGGCTCGTGTAGCCGCGGTTGATGGCGGGCGTGGGCGCGCGCCAGCGCTGCTTGGCGGCCAACGGCTGGGCGAAGAAGGCGTCCATCGCCCGCTGCAGGCCGGCGAGCACCGCATCCGGGATGCCGTGGCCGACGACCTGCATGAAGCCGAGGTGGCGCGCCGCCGCATCGACCTCACGCAGCAGCGACGCCGGCCCAGGGCCAGGGCCCTCGCCCTGCGCAGACAGGTCGATCAGCGGGATCACAGGCTGTGCTCCTCCATCCAGACGCCACCTCACGCGCCGTGCGCGCACTGGCCCACCAGCGCCGATACGTCCCTGCGCGGCCCCTCGCGGTCCAGTTCAGCGAGCATCGCATGCGCGGCAGGCGGCCCCAGGACATCCCCCACCAGGGCCAGGAACTTCGCGTCCACCCGCGCGGACTGCTCGGCCTTGTCGGCCGGGGGCACGCCGCAGTCGTGTTCGCACTGTACGTCCTGCCCATCGGGCATCCGGATGCGCACCACCGCCTCGCTCAGGCCCATGCCGGGCACCAGCTCCACTTCCACCCTGTCGCGCACGCCGACCACCTCGGGGTCGGTGACACGGCCCCACGTGTGCAGGCTGGAGGTGTCGATGCCCAGCCACGCAAAGGCTGCCGCCGCGCGCAGGCTGAACTTGGCTTCCAGTGCCGTGGTGGGTGAGGCGATGTTGCAGATGCTGCTACCCTCGCCCACCGTCACGTGGATGACTTCCGGTTGCGGCAGTGGCAGCGGCAGCGCGGTCGCGCACCGCAGCCGGGCCACGGCTTCGATCGTCGAGTGCGTGCTGTAACACGCGGCGTGGAACTTGAAGAGGTTGGCCAGGATGTGAAAGCCGCCCGCCGGCGCGGCCTGCGCCGGCTCGACGTGGAAGTCGCGCCCGTGAAGGGCGGCAAAGCCCTGGTGGCACTCGAGCACGTCCGCGCGCGAGCTCAGGCCGCGGCGTGCCAGCAGGGCGGCCCGCAGGCCGCCTTGCGCCGCCAGGCCGGCGTGCAGCGGCTTGGTCATCGTGCCGAACATCGCCTTCATGCCCGCCGCCTGCGTGGCCGCGAGGCCCACCGCCTCGCAGGCCTGTGGCAGGTCGAGCCCGAGCAGGTGCGAGCAGGCCACGGCCGAGCCCAGGCCGCCGATGGTGGCCGTGGCATGGAAGCCGTTGGCGTAGTGGGCCGGCTCGACGAGGCACCCGACGCGGCAGGCGAACTCGTAGCCCGCCACGAACGCGGCGAGCAGGCTGCGCACGTCGGCGTCCAGGTGCTCGGCCAGGGCCAGCACCGCCGGCAGGATCGCCACCGACAGGTGCCCAGGCACGCTCAGGTTCACGTCGTCGTAATCGAGCGCATGCGAGGCCGTGCCGTTGACGAGTGCGGCCTGCAGCAGGCTGCCGCGGGCCGCCCGCCCGATGAAGCTGGCCTGGGGGTGGCCGCCCTCGTCCAGGGCTTGCGCGACGACGATCTCCGAGGCGGGCTCGGCGAGCCCCGCCAGCGTGCACGCCAGCCAGTCGGCCAGGCAGTCGCGCGCCACCCGCCTGACATCGGGCGGCAGGTCGTCCCAGCGGGTCGCCAGCGACCGGCCGACGAGCCGGGCCGTCAGACCCGACCCGGCCTGCGCGTCAGCGGCCACCCTGGCCTCACTCGACGAGGTTGATGCCCGAGGCCTTCAGGCGGTCGCCCAGGCGCTTGATGTCGTCGGCCAGCACCTTCGCCAGCTGCGCGGGCGCGACGTTCCACGGCACATTGCCCTGGGCGTAGAGCTTCTTCTGGTACTCGGGCTCGTCGGCCATCGCCCGCAGCTCCGCGGTGAGCCGGTTGACGATCTCCGGCGGCGTGCCCTTCGGCGCGAAGAGGGCATACCAGATCGGAAACACCATGTCCGGGTAGCCCGCCTCGGCCAGCGTCGGGACGTCGGGCAGGAACGGCAGGCGCTTGGCCGAGGTGACGGCCATCGGCACCAGCGTGCCGGCCTTCACCGCCTCGGTGATGGCCCCGGAGTAGCCGGGGGCGGCCATCGACACCCGCCCGGCCATCGTGTCCTGCATCGCCGGGGCGGCCCCCTTGTACGGCACGTGCAGCAGCTTGATGTCGGCCTGGTGCGCGAAGAGGGCCAGCGGCAGGTGCGTGGTGCCTCCCACCCCTGCCGACCCGAAGCTCACGCCGCCAGGATCCTTCTTGGCCGCCGCCACCATCTCGGCGATGGTGCGAAAGCCCGCGCTGCGGCCGGCCACCACCACGTGCGCCGATTCGGCCACACCCCCGATGGGCACGAACTCGAGCGGGTTGAAGGGCAGCGGGTTGTTCGGCGCACGCACGTGGGGGAAGATCGCCATCGAGTTGACGGCGAAGTACAGCGTGTACCCGTCCGGTCGCGCACGGCTGGCCTGGTCGGTGCCGACGATGCCGCCTGCACCCAGCACGTTGGAGACGACCACGGTCTGTCCCAGCCGCTCGCCCAGGCGCTGCGCCATGATGCGGCCGGCCACGTCCGTGGGGCCGCCGGCCGTGTACGGCACGATCAGGGTGATCGCACGGCTGGGGTAGGGCTGTGCCTGCGCGCCAGCCAGCGCGGCCAGGCCCAGCGTGGCGGCCAGCCAGGCCCGTCGGAACAGGAACTTGCTCATCTGCGTCTCCTCGTGAAGGGGTTGTACGGGTCAGGGGTCGGGGGGCGGGGGTCAGTCAGCAGCGCCGGCCGCGGCCACGGACGCCGCATGCTCGCCGGCCTGGCGTCCGAAGACCGCCCCGCGCAGCACCGACGTGGCACCGGCATAGCGGCCGTAGTAGAAGCCCATGGTCTCGCCCGCGGCATACAGGCCGCCGATCAGGCAGCCGTCGCGGTCGACCACCTGCGCGTTCGTGTTCACCTTCAGCCCGCCGAGCGTGAAGGTGTTGGCCGAGATGATCGGGTAGGCGTGGAACGGCGGCGTGTCCAGCGGGACCGCGTAGTTCGACTTCGGCGGATACAGGCCCGTGGTGGACAGCCCGTCGAGCTTGAAGGGGTCGAATTGCCCGTCGCGGCAGGCCGCGTTGAAGGCGAGCACGGTCTGCTCGGCCATCTCGCCGTCGAAGCCGAGCCGGCGCCCGAGCTCGCGGATGTCGGCCGCGGTCTCGGGGGGCTGGTCGGTGCGCACCGTGCGCTTCCAGTTGGGGATACGCTGGACCTTGTCGTCCAGGATGGCGAAGGCGATGCCCTTCTTCTGGTCGGCGATGGTGCGAACGGTCTCCTCGTAGTGGGCGTCGATCGTCCCTGGCGCCTCGTTGATGAAGCGCTGGCCGGCGCGGTTCACCAGGATGCCGTACGGATAGACCATGACCAGCGCCTCGGATGCGCTGGAGCGCGGGTCGACCGGCTGCCCGTGGTACTCGGCGAAGTCGCCCGACCCGGCCGCACCGATGCGCAACGCCATCTCGATGCCTTCGCCCTTGTTGTAGTAGCCGCCGCGCGCGACCGGGCGCAGGTAGCGGCCCTTGGGCCCGATGTAGCGGATGACCATCTCCGGGTTGCCCTGGAAGCCGCCGCTGGCCAGCACCACCGCGCGGGCCTCGAAGGTGACGGGCGCGGCGTCGCGCGGCTTGGCGACGAGGCCCGTCACGCGGCCGTCGGCGGCCTGCACGAGCTCGCGGGCGGTCGTCTCGTAGAAGAAGCGCACGCCCAGGCGCTCGGCGCATGCCGTGAGGGTCTCGACGAGCTGCAGGCCCCCGCCGTTGACGGCGATGCGCGGCGACGGACGGGGCGTCAGGCCGTAGAAGCCGGCCTCCCCGAAGGTGATACCCTGCTGCTTGAGCCAGGCCACCGTGGGCGGGACGGCCTCGACGAAGAAGGCG
>JBDKFA010000231.1:0-14307 GCA_039798945.1 Pseudomonadota bacterium | reverse complement strand
CACCGCGGGCGCCCACGGGTCGCGTCGCGACCAGATCCCCAGGTGCGCGAGCAGGATGTCGCCCGGACGGACATCGCGCAGCGCCCGCGCGAGCAGCGCCGCGTTCGGATGGGCTTCGCTCGACAGTTCGTCGCCCAGGAAACCCGCCGGTGCCCAGCCCACGTGGGTGAAGCCGCAGCGCTCGGCCGCGCGCAGCAGCGCCGGCGAGGTCTTGCCGCCGGGAGCGCGGAAGACTGCGCCCATCGGCTGCCCGGTCATCGCCTCGAAGCGGCGGGCCGGCTGGCGCAGCGCCTCGCAATACTGCGCGGGCGTCAGCGTGCGCGTGCGCCCCGAATGCGCGCCCATCGTCGGGCGCACCTGCACCCCCTCGGGCACGTCGGCGCGCCAGACGTCGTGGTCCCAGGTGTGCGAGCCGAAGGCATGGCCTTCCTGGGCACGCGCGCGCCACCACGGTGCCCACTCGTCGTCCAGGCTGCCGCCGCCCGTGCGCGTGCGCTCGTGGGCGAGGAAGAACGTGGCCTTCACGCCCTGGCGCGCGAGCACCTCGGCCACCAGCGGCGCCACGCCCATGTGGCCGGTGTCGAAGGTGAGGTAGACGGGCCGGGCACAGGGTGCGGCGGAGGCCGCGGCCGGCACGGGCGCGGCCGCGAACGCACCGGCCCCGAGCGCCGCCCCGAACGCCGCCCCGAACGCCGCCCCGAGGGCCCACCCGCGGGCAGCCGGCGTGGCCTCCCGCGCGGCTCCCCGCAAAGCCGCCCGGCCACGCGCCAGGGCCACGCTCATGCGGCTGCCCGAGGCACCGCATGGTCGGCTGGCGTGCACGGGCGGCACGTCACGAACGCCACCAACGCCACGAACGCCACGAACGCCACGAACGCCACGCAGGCCACGCAGGCCACGCAGGCCATGCAGGCCATGCACGCCACGCTTGCAGTGAACGGCACGCAAGCCCCGAACGTCACGCACGCGGCGCATGGTCCAGCGTCCACACCCCGTGCGGCGAGCGGCCCACCGCCACATGGCGCACCACCTGGCGGCGCTCGATGTCGATGAAGGTGAGCTTGCGCGCCCAGCGCGAGGTGACGAGCAGCGTGCGCCCGTCGGCCAGCATCTCCATGCAGTCCGGCCCACCCGGAGCGGGCAACTCGGACACGACCGCGAAGCCTTGCAGGTCGATCTGGCTGATCGTGTTGGCCACTCTGTTGCTGACGAACAGGTGGCGCTTGTCGCCGCGTGCCCGGAAGGCATGCGCACCCGCGCCGGTGGTGATGCGCTTGACGAGCGTGGCCGGCCGCGTCGGGCTCGACACGTCGTACACCTCCACCACCTTGTCCCCGGTCAGGCCGACGAGCAGGTGCCGGTCGTCGGCGGTGACGAAGACGTCCGCGGGCATCTTTCCCGTCTTCACCTTCCAGCGCGGCGCCTGCGTGGCGAGGTCGATGGCGAGGAGTTCGTCGCTGTCCTGTAGCGAGGCGTAGCACACCGTCGAGCGCGAGTCGATGAACAGGTGGCTCGGTGTCCTGGGGGCCTGGATGCGCCGCACGAGCGCGAAGGGTTTCGCCGCCTGCGGCTCCCAGCGGTAGAGGTCGACGTGGTCGAGGCGGTTGGCCGCCGTCACGAACCACTTCATGTCCGGCGAGAAGCGCAGGTGGTAGGGGTCGACGATGTCCCCCACCTGGCGCTGCACCGCCCCCGAGGCCGGGTCGATGAAGGTCAGGGAGTTGCCGGCCGCGTTGGCCACGATCAGGCTCTTCTCGTCCGGCGTCAGGTACAGGTGATGCGGCTCCTTGCCCACCGTGATGCGGCGTGCCTCGGTGTAGGACAAGGGGTCGATCACGCTGACGTTGGCGTCCTGGGAATTCAGCACGAAGATGGGCCGTGCCGGGGTGCCGGCCGGCACCGGGCTCGCGGCACCCGCGGGATGGGCCGCTTGGCTGCCGGGCGCAGGGCTTGCCGCACGCGGCGCGGCCTGGGCGATCGCCGTCGACAGCCAGGCCGCCGCGGCACCGATCAGCAGGCGTCGCCGACCAGCGCCCTGGCGCATCGCGCCGGGTTGGCGAGGCTCACTCATCGTCCCCCCCGATCAGCCCGCCGAGCACGCCCCCGCCTGCCACCGCGCCGAGGACCGAGCCTTCCTCGCGTGAGCCGCCGCGCTGCGGCGCGGCCGCGAACACGCGCGAGGCCAGGCGCGAGAACGGCAGGCTCTGCAGCCACACCGTGCCCGGGCCGCTGACCTTGGCGAAGAAGAGCCCCTCCCCGCCGAACAGAGCCGTCTTCACCTTGCCCACGTACTGGATCTCGAAGTTCACGTTCGGCGTCAAGGCCACCAGGCAGCCCGTGTCCACGAGCAGCGTCTGCCCCGGGGCGAGGTCACGCCGCACCACGGTGCCGCCGGCGTGCACGAAGGCCATGCCGTCGCCTTCGAGCCGCTGCATGATGAAGCCCTCGCCGCCGAAGAACCCCACCGACAGCTTCTGCTGGAAGTGGATGCCCAGCGACACGCCGCGCGCCGCGCACAGGAACGCGTCCTTCTGGCAGATCAACGTGCCGCCGAGCTCGCGCAGCGCCATGGGCAGGATCTTGCCCGGGTAGGGTGCGGCGAAGGCCACGCGCTGCTTGAGCGTGGCCTGGTTGGTGTAGACGGTGGTGAAGAGCGACTCGCCCGTGATCAGCCGCTTGCCCGCGCCCAGCAGCTTGCCGAAGAAGCCGCCCGCAGGCGCGCTGCCGTCGCCGAAGACCGTGTCCATCGAGATGCCGGCGTCCATGCACATCATGCTGCCGGCCTCGCCGATGGCCGCCTCGCCGGGGTCGAGCTCGACCTCGACGAACTGCATCTCCGAACCCTTGATCTCGTAGTCGACGACGTCCATCCCCATGTGCACCTCCTGCATGCCCGAAGGAATCGGGCGACACGGGCAGCATGGTACCCAAGGCCCCTGCGCATAATCGCCCTCCACCCCACCGAATACCGTGCCCATGACCGGGATCAATCCCACGCTCGGCGCGGTGCTGGCCATCAGCACCGGCGCCTCGCTCGGGGCGCTGCTGCGCTGGCGGCTCGGCGTCTGGCTGCAGGGCGTGCACCCCTGGGTGCCGGCCGGCACACTGGCCGCCAACATCCTCGGCGGCTACCTGGTGGGTGTGGCGGCGGCGCTCTTCGCGCAGCAGACCCACTGGCCGGCGGAGTGGCGGCTGTTCATCGTCACCGGCTTCCTCGGGGGGCTCACCACCTTCTCCACGTTCTCGGCCGAGGTCGTGGCCCTGCTGCAGCAGGGTCGTGCGGGTGCCGCGGGGGCGCTGGCCGCCTTGCACCTGGCGGGCTCGCTGCTGGCCACCTTCGGGGGCTTCGCCACCGTGCAGGCCTGGGGCCGTGCGGGGTGATGAAGCCGCGGCGCGCATCCCGATGATCCCCTGGCTCGACGAAGACACCCCGTTGCCGCCGACCGCGCGGGCGCTGCCTGCGGACAGCGACGCCCCGGGCCTGCTGGCCGCCGGCGGCGGGCTGGCGCCGGCACGGCTCGAGGAGGCCTACCGGCACGGCGTGTTCCCGTGGTTCAGCGCCGGGCAGCCGGTGCTGTGGTGGACCCCCGAGCCGCGCACGGTGCTGCGCACCGCGGACTTCACGCTCGCACGCTCGCTGCGCAAGACGCTGCGCCGCTTCCTGGCCACGCCCGGCTGCGAGGTGCGCATCGACAGCGCCTGCGAGCGCGTGATCCGCGCCTGCGCCGGCACGCCGCGCCCCGGGCAGGACGGCACCTGGATCGTGCCGCAGATGGTGCAGGCCTACGCCGCCTGGCACCGCCTGGGGCGCGTGCACAGCGTGGAGACCTGGGTGGACGGCGAGCTCGTGGGCGGCCTGTACGCCGTGGCCATCGGGCGCATGGTGTACGGCGAGTCGATGTTCACGCACCGCACCGACGCCTCGAAGCTCGCGCTGGCCGCGCTCGTGGCCTTCTGCCGCGCGCACGGCGTGGCGATGATCGACTGCCAGCAGCACACCCGGCACCTGGCGAGCTTCGGGGCGGTGCCCGTCTCGCGGCAGGCCTTCGAATCCCATGTGCACGCTGCGGTGGCGCAGCCCGGCATCGGGCAATGGTCCTATGATCCGGCGCACTGGGCGCTGCTCGGGCTGGAAGGGCCCGGGCCCCTCGTTGCGCCGCCCCGCCCCGCCCACGTGCCGTGACCCACCCCAAGGAACTCCCGCTGTCGTCGTTGCAGTTCTACGCGACGGCGCCCTACCCGTGCAGCTACGTGCCCGGCCGGCAGGCGCGTTCGCAGGTGGCCACGCCCAGCCACCTGATCAATTCCGACGTCTACTCGGGCCTGATCGCCAACGGCTTCCGACGCAGCGGCATGTTCACCTACCGGCCCTACTGCGACGGCTGCCAGGCCTGCGTGCCGCTGCGCGTGCCGGTGGCACGCTTCTCACCCAGCCGCAGCCAGCGCCGCGCCTGGAAGGCGCACGCCGGGCTGCAGGCACGCGTGCTGCGCCTGGGCTTCCTGCCGGAACACTACCAGCTGTACCTGCGCTACCAGGCCGGGCGCCACAGCGGCGGCGGCATGGACCAGGACAGCATCGACCAGTACACGCAGTTCCTGCTGCAAAGCCGCGTGAACTCGCGCCTCGTGGAGTTCCGCGAACCCGCCACCGGCCCCGAGCCGGGTGCGTTGCGGATGGTGTCCATCCTGGACGTCCTCGACGACGGCATCTCCGCCGTCTACACCTTCTTCGAGCCCGACCCGCAGGCGAGCTACGGCACCTTCAACGTGCTGTGGCAGATCGAGCAGACGCGCCGGCTCGGGCTGCCCTACCTGTACCTCGGCTACTGGATCGCGCAGAGCCCGAAGATGGCCTACAAGGTGGCCTTCCGCCCGCACCAGATGCTGCGCGACGGGCGCTGGGTCGACGCCGAGCACCCTCCAGCACACGCCGCGCCGCCCGAGGTGTCCCAGCCCCCCATGGAGCCGGGCCGGCCTGCGGTTGAGGGCTCAGGCGCCTGACCAGTTTCCGTCGACGCAGCGCGCCCGGCCCTCGGCCTCGAGCTTGAGCAGGTGCGCGAGCAGCGAGCGCCGCGCCACGGCATGCAGGCCCGGGGGCACGTCGTCGTACACGCGCGTGACGAGCCCCTCCAGCGGCGCCGGCCCTGCCGCGGCCAAGGCCGCCGCCACCTTCGCCTCGCGCCCCAGGCGGTGGCGCACCAGTGCACGCACCACCTCGTGCGGCCGGGCCACGAGGAAGCCGTGCCCCGGCGCGAACCACTCGATGTCCAGCGCGTACAGCGCCTCGAGCGCGCGCAGGTAGGCGGCCATGTCGCCATCCGGCGGGTTGATGACCACCGTGGAGCCCTGCATCACGTGGTCGCCCGTGAAGAGCGTGCGCTCCTCGGGCAGCAGATAGCACAGGTGGTTGGAGGCGTGGCCGGGCGTGTGCACGACGTGCAGGCTCGTCTCGGGGCCGAGGCCCAGCACCTCGCCGCCGAAGAGCTCCTCGGCCGGGTCGAAGCTCGCATCCTGCCCGGCGGCGTGCAGCGGGCGACGGCCGAGCACGGGCGCGCCCGTGGCCCGTGACAGCGCCACGGCACCGGGCGAGTGGTCGATGTGGGTGTGGGTGACGAGGATGCGCTCGATCGGGCCTGGGGCGGCGGCAAGCAGCGCCTCGCGGTGCGAGGCCTCGTCGGGGCCGGGGTCGATCACGGTCCAGCGGTTGGCGGCGGGGTCGCCCACCAGGTAGCTGTTGGTGCCCGGGCCGGTCATCATGCCGGCGTTGGGCGCGGTGATGCGCAGCACGCGCGGCGACAGCCGCACGACCCGGCCCGGCACGATGTCGGCATAGGCGCGCCCGCCCAGGCCGGCGGGGTCGATGCGTCCGACCTCCGCATAGCAGGTTTCGTGAGGCAACACCACGCGCGGACCGCGCGCGGTCTCGGCGCGGCGCGGCATCGTCAGCGGCACGGCCGCCTGCGCCTGCGCATGGTCGAGGGCCGCCTGCACGGTGGGAAACGTGCCCAGCAGCTTCAGGGTCTCGCGCGTCACGGGCAGCAGCTTGAGACCGCGCTCGGGGTCCAGCGCGGCTGCTGGCGTGAGCCACATCAGCTCCACCGCCTCCCCATAGTCGGCCTCGGCGTGCTGGCCCTCGGGCGCACGGGTGACGAAGAAGCGCGTGTCGAAGCGCCGCGGCTGGCCAGGCGGGGTCAGCCAGTGGCTGAAATACGCCCAGCCGCGCACGTCCAGCTGCAACCCGAGCGCCTCGCACAGCGCCGCCACGGGCTGCTCGCCGCGCTGCATCGGGCCGCGCCAGGCCGCGTGGGCCTCGGCCAGGGACGGCGTGAGCGCGCGCGGCGCGCCATCGGCCGAGACGGGCTGCGCGTACAGCAGCCCCACCTCCTCGAAGCACTCGCGTACCGCCGCCACCAGGTAGTCGAGGCCCCCGGCGGGCAGGCTCAGCCGCTGGCTGGCCACGCTGTCGTCCCAGCCGAGCACATGCCGGTGCGCGTCGCGGTCGCGCGCGTCGAGCACGCCTCCGGGAAACACCGCCGCGCCGCTGCGCATGTCGCCGTCGCGCTCGGCGCGGCGCAGCATCAGCACCTCCACGCCCCCCGCAGGCACGTCGCGCAGGACGATCACCGAGGCGGCCTTGCGCGCGTCGGCGTAGATGTCGTAGGCGGCCGGCATCGGGGCCGCGGGTGCCGTGGGGGTCATCGTGCGATCGCTCCTTGTTCCTGCAAGGCCTGAATCTCGCCCGGGCCGAGGCCGGCCTCGGCCAGCACCTGCACCGTGTGCGCGCCGGGCTCGGGAGCGGCACGCGGCGGCTCGGGCACGCTGCGGTCGAAGCGCGGGGCGGGCGCCGGCTGGGCGACGCCTTCCACTTGCACGTAGGCCCCCCGCGCACGGGCATGGGCGTGCTCCGGTGCTTCCTGCAACGTCAGCACCGGCGCGAAACAGGCGTCGGTGCCTTCCAGCCGCGCGCACCACTCGTCACGGGTGTGTCGCCGCACGCACGCGGCGATCGCCTCACGCATCGCAGGCCACTGGCTGCGGTCGTTCTGGGCCGCCACGAAGCGGTCCTCCAAGCCGATGCGCCGGGCGAGCTCGGCGAAGAACTTCGGCTCGATGGCCCCGAGCGCCACCCACTTGTGGTCCGCCGTCTCGTACGTGCCGTAGAACGGCGCACCGCCGTCCAGCAGGTTCGTGCCGCGTGCGTCGGACCACGAACGGGCTGCCTGCAGCCCGTGGAAAAGGCCCATCAGCGAGGCCGCACCGTCGACCATCGCGGCGTCCACCACCTGGCCGCGCCCCGAGGCCTGGCGCTCGTGCAGCGCCGCGAGCACGCCCAGCGCCAGGTACAGTGCCCCGCCGCCATAGTCGCCCACGAGGTTCAGCGGTGGCACCGGCCCGCCCTCGGCGGGGCCGATCGCATGCAGTGCGCCGGTCAGGGCGATGTAATTGAGGTCGTGCCCGGCCGCCCGGGCGAGCGGGCCGTGCTGGCCGAAGCCCGTCATGCGGCCGTACACCAGGCGCGGGTTGCGCCCCTGGCACTCCGCCGGCCCGAGGCCGAGCCGCTCGGCCACCCCGGGCCGAAAGCCCTCGAGCAGCACATCGGCGCCCTCGATCAGCCGCAGAACCGCCTCGCGCGCCGCGGGCATCTTGAGGTCGAAGGCGGCCGAGCGGCGGCTGCGGCCGTGCACGTCGAAGCGCCGCTCCAGCTCCAGCCCGAGGCCGCTCGGGCCGAGGCGGTCGACGCGGACGACGTCGGCTCCCAGGTCGGCCAGCAGCGTCGCGCACATCGGCACCGGGCCGATGGCCGCCAGCTCGATCACGCGCAGGCCGTGCAGCGGGCCCATCTCAGTGCGCCCGTGCGTCGCGGGCCGCAGAGCCCGTCGACCCGACAGACGCGGGCCCTGGCCCGGCGCCAGGTCCGATGCCGAGCAGGCGCGGCAACTCGTCCAGGCTCTGCACGAACGCGTCGCACGGCAGCGAGCGCGGGTCGCCGCCTTCGTTGTAGCCGTAGGGTACGCACACCACGCGCATCCCCGCTGCGCGCGCGGCCTGGACGTCGTTCACCGAGTCGCCCACCATCACCGCCTGCGCGACCTCCACGCCCAGTCGCGCACAGGCCCATTGCAGAGGCTGCGGGTCGGGCTTGCGGCGCTCGCAGGTGTCACCCCCCACGACCAGCCGCATCCACGGCGCCAGCCCCAGGCGCTGCACGAGACCGCGTGCGAAACGCTCCTGCTTGTTCGTCACCACGGCCATCGGCACGCCCGTGGCGCCGAGCACCGCCAGGCCCTCGTGCACGCCCGCATAGGGCTGTGCCGCGCACTCGTCGAACTCCTGCAACCGGCCGTAATGGTGGAAGAAGCCCTCCAGCAGCGCCTCCTGCGCCGCCGGCTCGAGCGCGAGCTCGCGGTACGCCAGCGCGCGCTGCACGAGCATCGGCGCGCCGCGGCCGATCATCGTGCGCACCGCGTCCTCGCCCGGGGCCGCGTGGCCCTGGTCGGCGAAGGCGCGCGTGAGCGCCAGCGCGATGTCGGCGGCGGTGTCGAGCAGCGTGCCGTCCAGGTCGAACAGCACCGCCCGCACCGGCGCGCCCAGGAAGTGCAGGCTGGCCTCAGGCACAGGCTTGCCCCACCGCGCGCTCCCACTGCGCCATGCGCGAAGCGGCTTCGTCGCGCGAGATGCTCGGCTCGAACACGCGCTCGGCCTGCCAGTGCGCGGCGAGCTCGCGTTCGCTGCGCCACACGCCGGTGGCCAGCCCCGCGAGGTAGGCGGCGCCGAGCGCGGTCGTCTCCACCACCATCGGGCGCACCACCGGGATGCCCAGCAGGTCGGCCTGGGTCTGCATCAGCAGGTCGTTCACGCAGGCGCCGCCGTCCACGCGCAGCTCGGTCACCGGAGCCGCCCCGGCCGCTTGCGCGTCGCGCCCCATCGCCTGCAGCAGCGCCGCGCTCTGGAAGGCGATGCTCTCCAGCGCCGCGCGCGCCACGTGCGCCACGGTGCTGCCACGCGTGAGGCCGACGATCGCGCCGCGCGCCTCGGGCTTCCAGTAGGGCGAACCCAGGCCAGTGAAGGCCGGCACGAAGGTCACGCCGCCCGCGTCCGGCACGCTCTCGGCCAGGGCCTGCACATCCGCGCTCGCCTGGATCACACCGAGCCCGTCGCGCAGCCACTGCACCACCGCCCCGCCGATGAAGACGCTGCCCTCGAGCGCGAACTGCGCGCGCTCGAGCGTGTGCAGCTGCGCGGCGCTGGTGGTGATGAGCCCGTTGGAAGAGGCGAGGCAGCGCTCGCCCGTGTGCATCAGCATGAAGCAGCCTGTGCCGTAGGTGTTCTTCGCCAGCCCCGCCTCGAAGCAGGCCTGGCCGAAGAGCGCGCTTTGCTGGTCGCCGGGGATGCCGGCGATCGGCAACGCGTAGCCCAGCAGCTCGGGGGCGCAGTGGCCGTAGACGTGGCTGGAGGGAAACACCTGCGGCAGCACGCTGTCCGGCACACGCAGCAGCCCGAGCAGCGTGGGGTCCCAGCGGTTGTGGCGGATGTCGAACAGCATCGTGCGCGAGGCGTTTGTCACGTCTGTGGCATGCACCTGCCCGCCCGTGAGCTTCCACAGCAGCCAGCTGTCGATGGTGCCGAAGGCGAGCTCGCCCTGCGCGGCGAGCGCGTGCGCGCCGGGCACGTGGTCGAGCAGCCAGCGCAACTTGGTCGCCGAGAAGTACGAGTCCACCACCAGCCCCGTGGTGTCGCGGATCGCGTCGGCGTGGCCGGCCTCGCGAAGCTGCGCACAGGCCGGCTCTCCGCGGCGGTCCTGCCAGACGATCGCGTGGTGGATCGGCTGGCCCGTGCGACGGTTCCACAGCACCGTCGTTTCGCGCTGATTCGTGATGCCCACGCCGGCAATGTCACGCGCACCGAGGCCGGCTGCCGCAAGCGCCTCGCGTGCGGTGGCGAGCTGCGTCTGCCAGATCTCCTCGGCGTCGTGCTCGACCCAGCCGGGTTGCGGGTAGATCTGCCGGAACTCGCGTTGCGCCATCGCGACGACGCGGCCCTGCGCATCGAAGACGATGCTGCGCGAGCTGGAGGTACCTTGGTCCAGGGAGAGAAGGTGGGTCATGCGGGCGGCTGCGCCTCCAGGTTCGTGATTCCGTGATTGTGGCAAGAATCCCGCTGCCATCCGACGAGGCGGGCGGGAGCGGGCGGGAGAGGGCGGGAGCGGCCTGGCGCGGGCAACCGCCGTCGTGCGAGAGCCGCCCCCTGCCGCTTCGTGCTTCCCCTAGACTGGGCACCATGCCCCGCTCCCTGCGCGCCTATGTGCTCGACCCCCGCACCCGCCGCTGGTGGCTCGCGGCCTTCGTGGTGTTGTCCGTGGTCGCGCTCGTGGTGGCGCTGCAACCGGCCGAGCGTGCCCCCCACGGCACGGGCTCGGACAAGCTCGACCATGCACTGGCCTTCGCCGCGCTGGGCATGGTGGGTGTGTTCGCACTGCGCTGGTGGCGCCGCGGCGTGGCCTGGGTGCTGCCGATCCTCATCGGGCTGGGCGGGGCGATCGAGTGGCTGCAGTCCTTCGTCCCCTCGCGCCACGCGGACTGGAACGACCTGCTGGCCGACGCCATCGGTGCCGCGCTCGGCACTTTCGTGGCGTGGTCGCTGACGAGGATCCTCGAGCGGAGAGCGCCGGGCTCGCGCCGCTGACGCCCCTGACGCCGCTGAGGCAGGCAGCGGGCACGCTGAGCCCTGCACGTCCCGGGCCGGAGCAGGCGCTAGGCCAGGCCCGCTTGCCCACTGGGTGGGCAGACTGCGGGTGCCGGCAAGGCGCACACGTCCGCCCAACGTCCACCGGTCGCCCGTTCGAGCTCGGCCGGGCTGAGGCGCACGGCGCTGTGGGTGGAACCGGCGGCCGGCAACACCTCGTCGAAGTCCCGCAGCGAAATGTCCAGCCACACGGGCAGCGGTTGCGCCAGGCCGAAGGGACATACGCCGCCCACCGGGTGCCCGGTGATCGCGCCCACCTCGTCGGGCGGCAGCATTCGTCCCTTGCCGAAGGCGTCCTTGAACTTGCGGTTGTCGATGCGCGCGTCGCCACGCGCCACGAGCAGGATCACCTCGCCCGCGGCAAGCCGGAAGGCCAGTGTCTTGGCGATGCGCCCGGGTTCCACGCCATGGGCGCGGGCGGCGAGCTCCACGGTCGCGGTGCTGGCCTCGGTTTCGAGGATGGGGACCGACAGGCCGTGACGGGCCAGGTCGGCGCGCACGGTCTCGACGCTCATCGCGCGCCCCGCGGCTCGAGTGAGGTACCGGCAATGCCCATCGCGACTGGCTGAAGGCTCATCTGCTCACGTCGCGGCCGCTTGCGGCAGCCGCGCCCCTTGCGTGCTTCGACGGCCGGAATGGTAAGGCGGCGGCCGGCACGGGTCGGGGACAACAGGCCCGCCGACGCCGCGGCAGCCCGGCACCTCGCCGGCCCGTTGGGATTGCAGGTGCAGGTGCAGGTGCAGGTGCAGGTGCAGGTGCAGGTGCAGGTGCAGGTGCAGGTGCAGGTGCGCTGCCCGGGCAGCGTCCGGCCCTAGCGCCAGGCCACCACCACCGCCGCCACCACCGCCAGCCCGAGCCACAGCTTGCCCACGTGCGCGTGGACGAAGCGTGCGCCGAGGTCTTCGAAGGTCAGGGCTCGCGCCGGAGCGGTGCCCGACGCGGCGGCACCGCGGGCTGCGGCACGGGCGCTGCGACCGCCGGTGGTACCCAGCAGCTTGTCCCAGGCCTGCGACTGGCGGCGCAGTTCCTCCTGCGAAGGGGCGGCCTTCAGGCCCATGCGCCGGGCCCGCTCCTGGCGCGTGAGTTCGCGTCGTGCGGCCTCGAGCTCAGCGTGTGCCGATTGGGCGGTGCTCACCAGCCGCCACGCGGCATCGGGGTGCGCCTGGAGCCAGTGCTGCACGCGCTCGCGCGCGGCGGGGTCCGCCTCGGCATGGTCTCCGCTCTCGTGGCGGTGCAGGAATTCCTCGAGCGTGGCGGCGGGATCGGACATGAGACCTCCGGCTGGGCTGACAAGACGGGACATGAGCGAGACCCGCAGGATACGTGATGTCATCTTTTATTGACAACTGACGTCGTCAGTATTTCATGACGTCCAAGGTGTCATTCCCAGTGCCCCGTCACGGCGCCCCGGGCCCCCCCCGCCCGGCGGCCGCAGGTGTCCCCGCCAGCCCGCCCCGGCCGCACGCCAACAGCAGGCGGCGGAGGCGGCGCAGCGTGGCGATGCCGAAAACCCGAGCCGGGGCGGGCCGCGATGCGGGCGCCGTCAGCCGGCGTCCGACGCGACTTCGACGTGGCTGTCACAGCCCCGCCCGGCCGCGATCCAGCGCCAGGCGAGGCGCCGGGCCCAGGCGGCCGGCATCCAGGGCAACCAGCGGCGCGGTTCGTCGACCACACCGCAGCGGTAGAAACGCTCGGTCGCATGCCAGCGCAACGCGGCGCACGCTCCGCGCAGGCGGCGCGTGACCACGATGCCCAGCGGGCAGGGCTCGCTGGCACAGCACACGCCGCAGCCGTTGCACGGCTCGCTCACGGCGGGCTTCTGCGGTGCCAGGGGTTGGATCAGGATGACACGCCGGCTCATGCACGCCGAACCCGGTTGAGTCGGCCGACCTGCGCGGCCGAGGGGAGCCTCGGAGGGGCCACACGCGTTCGACTTGGCTGGTGGGCGGTGCAGGGTTCGAACCTGCGACCCCTGCCGTGTGAAGGTCGGCTCTGCGACGAACGTGTAGCAAGGGTACCGCAAAGACACGACAACAGGCCGTTGAGTGTGTAGCACGGGCGAGAGTCTGCCGCGCGCCAGACTCGACGGTCCGTTCAATCGTCGGCAGGCTTCAATATCCGATGGCTGTTGCGGGCCATCGCCCGCAGCGGCATTGCCGCCCTTGTCATGGCCTTCATGGCGTTGCGCATGTTGAGCCGATGGATGTGGTCACCGAGCTCGATCGACGGATGGCAACACCATCAGGGCGCCGCCGCGTGACAGCGATGTTCGAAGCCGGACGGAAATGAATTTCTCGAGACCGACTATGCGTCTCAATCTAATCCCCAAAAGTCGCTGCAATCTCTTCGTTCGAAGCCCCATTGAACCACCGACACAGCTGTTCGTGCCCATAGCCTCACTGCGCGACCTGACAACTTGGTTCCTGACAATGTCGAGCATCTGGAGCCCGTGCCTGATCTGCGCCCTGCTGCTCGCGTCAAGAGGCTCAGCAGGTGCCTTCATTAATTTAGGTTGCAGTTGTGTGATTTGGGTGGACAAGCGCGCATTAAACATTGACGCGCCTCGTTTCTTTATGAAAATCGTTATTGGCGGGATTGAAAAAATCCAATAGTGATGTGGAATTGCTGCGCTCGGCAGTCGCGAATCACTTCGAAGACCTTGACTCTAAAATTGGGTGGGGCGTCTCGACCTTTGATATTGGAGGCAGATATCAATTCATGTGATCGTCCCCCGCAAAACTCGGCGACTGGTTTTTCAGGCTCTCTGGAATAAGTTTTGACGAAAAAACCGAGAGACGTGGCCAGGGTTATGATTCTGGTTAAATCTAAGTCACCTCGCCGGCTATACAAATCCATACGAAGAAATTCCCCTGTGATAATCTTCCCTGCGCCCCGATCGAACTCTTCTGAAAGTGCGCTGGTAGGGCATGCAAGTGAGTCAAATTGCCCGTCACCCGATCCCTTTGAAATTGTACAATCACTATCTGGATTTAGGATTCCTAAGTCTTTGAGTAGCTCTGTATTGATCGGCTTCAGATTGATTTCCTGTAATGAGAGTCGAGCAAGAACGCTTTCAAGCTTGGATTGGATGGCTGACTGAAACTTGCTGCTATCGGCGAATGCTGGTGAGCCGACAAGAATAAACAGGGTGGGGATTAAAATACATGCGCGCATGCTATTTGTTTCAGCGACTCAAGAGCAGGATTAGGTTTCAAGTACTTAAGGCATCGATTGAATACGGTATTTTCTTGGATCGGCGCAACTGGAATCTAGAGTGCAGGGGCTTTCCGTTTTCACCTTTCTTTTCCAAGCGACGCGGGGACTTTCGTGGCTTAACGGCAGGGGAAAGCCCTTTGAAGGGCTTCTATGACCAAGATCTGAGCAGGTCGATGCAGTTGTGCGGGGTTCTGTCATAAAAAAGCCGGCGTCTCCGCTGTCCTCAAGGCTGCCAGCCTTTCGTGTCATCCGTTCAAACGCCTCTCCGTGCTTGAGAAGATCGTTACCGGCGGGTGCCCATGTCTGCGAGGCCATCGCGGCGAACGTCAGCGTCAGAAGAATCTTCTT
>JBDKFA010000230.1:0-9309 GCA_039798945.1 Pseudomonadota bacterium | reverse complement strand
CTGCTCGCGCTCCAGCCGCAGCGCGAGTGCCGACTGCAGGCCCGACTGAGCCGCGGCGTCGTCGAGCGTGCCGAGCTCGATCTCCAGCTGGGCGTTGGCCTGGCTGGCCTGGCGCAGCTGCTCGTCGGCGGTTTCGATCACCCGCTGGAGTTCCTCGCTGCGTGCCCGCAGCGCGCGCACCTCGAAGCCCGCCTCCTGGGCCTGGCGCTCGAGTGCACGGTGCTGCTCGCGCGCCTCGGCGAGCGCACGCTCGGCCTCCAGGGCTGCTTCCTCGAACTCGGCCAGCCGCTCCTGCTCGGTGCCCAGCTGCATGTCGAGCTCCTCGAAGCGGCCCTCCCCGACGGCGCGGCGCTCCTGCAGAGCCTCGAGTTCGGCGTCGAGCTCCGCAAGGTCGCTGTCGAGCTGGCTGCGCCGGGCTGAAGCAGCCTCGGCCTGCTGCGACAGGCGCAGCCACTCCATCTGGGCGTCGTGTGCCCGGGCCTGGGCCGCCGCGGCCTCACGGCGCGCCTGAGCGAGCTGCTGGGAGCCCTCGGTGAAGGCCGCATCCAGCCGCACCAGCGCCGTCCGCGCTTCATCGGCCATCAACGCCTGCGCCCGCACCTGGCGTTCCAGGTTCTCGATCTCCTGCGCACGCGCCAGCAGGCCGGCCTGCTCGGAGTCCGGTGCATAGAACGACACCGCATGGCGCGACACCGCGTGGCCATCGGCGGTGACGATCGACTCGCCCGCTCCCAGTGCGTCGCGCTGGGCCAGGGCCTCGTCCAGGCTCGAGGCGGTGTAGAGGCCCGCCAGCCAGTTCCCGAGCAGGGCGCGCAGCGCAGCATCCCCGAGGCGCAGACGATCGGCAAGCTTGGGCCAGGGGCGCGAGGGACTGTCCGGAGTCGCGACGGGCGCGTGATAGAAGGCCAGCCTCGCAGGGGGGGCATCACCGGCGAATGCCCGGACCGTGTCGAGCCGCCCGACCTCGAGCGCGTGCAGCCGCTCGCGCAGTGCCGATTCGAGAGCCGGCTCCCAGCCCGGCTCGATGTGGACCCGCGTCCACAGGCCTGCCAGGCCGTCCAGACCGTGCCGCGCCAGCCAGGGCTGCAGGCGCCCCTGCGTCTGCACCTTTTCCTGCAGGGCGCGCAGCGCCGTCAAGCGCGCGGCGAGTTCGGCATGGCGCGCACCCTCCGCGTTCGCAGTCTCCTGCTGCGCGCGACGCCGGCTGTCGAGTTCCGGCACCTCGTCCTGCAGCGCATGCAGCCGGGCGTCCACGGACTCGCTCTCGGCCTGCATGGCTGCGCGCGCCTCGTCCAGTTGCGCGAGGCGGCTTGCCTCCGGGGCGGCAAGCCCTCTGCGCTCGGCGGCCAGGCGCTCGCGGCGCGATTCGAGCTGGCGTTGCTGCTCCGACAGGCCGCGCCCTTCCGCCGCCAGCAGCTGGATCTGCTGCTGCACCTGGGCGGCAGCCAGACGCTGGTCGTTCACGCGGCCCTGGGCCCGTCGCAGCCCATCCTCCAGGCCATCGAGCCCGCCCTCCAGCTCCGCCGCCTGCGCCGCGAGCAGTTCGCCGCGCTCCTCGGCCTCGAACACCCGGGCTGCCGTTTCCTCGAGCCCGGCGCGGGCCTCGTCCTGGCGCAGTGCCCACTGGGCGTTGCTCGCGCGCAGGTCGGCCAGGCGCTGCTGCACGCGCTGGCGACTGTCGACCACGTACCGGATGCGCTCCTCGAGCCGGCTCACCTCGAGTGCTGCCTCGGCCTGCGCACCCTGCGCCGCATGCAGCCTGTCGCCCGCCGCGTAGTGGGCCTGCCGCACGGTCTCCAGCTCGGCCTCGGTGTGGCGTAGCTCCGCCAGGCGCGACTCGAGTGCATTGGCGGCTTCCGCCTGCGCCCGCGTCACCCGGGACTCCTCGTCGGCGGCGTCGCGCCAGCGCAGGAACCACAGCTGGTGCAGCTTCAGCGTGCCCTGCTCCTGCAGCGCCGTGTAGCGGCTCGCGACCTCCGCCTGGCGCTCGAGCTTTTCCAGGTTCGCGGCCAGCTCGCGCAGGATGTCCTCGACGCGGGTCAGGTTTTCGCGCGTGTCCTTGAGCCGGTTCTCGGTCTCGCGTCGGCGCTCCTTGTACTTCGAGACGCCGGCGGCTTCCTCGAGGAAGAGGCGCAGTTCCTCGGGACGCGACTCGATGATGCGGCTGATCGTGCCCTGGCCGATGATCGCGTAGGCGCGCGGCCCGAGGCCGGTGCCGAGGAAGACGTCCTGCACGTCGCGCCGGCGCACGGCCTGGTTGTTGATGGAGTAGCTGCTCGTGCCGTCGCGGGTCAGCACACGCCGCACCGCGATCTCCTGGAACGCGTTCCACGGCCCCCCGGCTCGACCGTCGGAGTTGTCGAAGACGAGTTCGACGCTGGCGCGACTGGCGGGCTTGCGCTGGCCCGAGCCGTTGAAGATCACGTCCTGCATCGACTCGCCGCGCAGCTCGCTCGCCTTGCTTTCGCCGAGCACCCAGCGCACGGCGTCCATGATGTTGGACTTGCCGCAGCCGTTCGGGCCCACGACGCCCACACGCTGCCCGGGCAGCTGGAACGTGGTGGGTTCGGCAAAGGACTTGAAGCCCGAGAGCTTGATCTGGTTCAGGCGCATGCCAGGGCGGCGGGATGCACGCCCGCCGTTTCTAACTTATTGATTTGATTGAAGTTTCGGGCCAAGCTCGGTCCCGCAGAGAGGGCTGGATGATACCATCCGGGGCATTCTGAACTCATTCGACCTTCCCTGATCCATGCCTGCCCAGCCACGGCGCCAGCGCGCCAAGCCCGCCACCCCGCCGAGCGCCCCCAGCCGCCAGCTCGATGTCTTCCCCAACCCCGCGCCCGAGCGTGACTACGTGATCCGCTTCGAGGTACCGGAGTTCACCTGCCTGTGCCCGCTGACGGGCCAGCCCGACTTCGCCAAGTTCACGATCGAGATCGTCGCCGACCGCTGGTGCGTGGAAACCAAGAGCCTGAAGCAGTACTTCTGGAGCTACCGCGACGAGGGCGCCTTCCACGAGAAGGTGACCAATGCGATCGTGGGAGACCTGGTGGCGGCCATCGAGCCACGCTTCCTGCGCATCCATGCCGACTGGTTCGTCCGCGGAGGAATCCGCACCTACGTCACCGTCGAGCACCGCAAGCGTGGCTGGAAGCCGGCGCCAGCGGTCGCCTTGCCCGGCGCCGCCGGATGAGCCGGGCGGCGGCCGCGCCGGGGGTGCGGCCGGCCTACCAGAAGTTCGCGGTGCGCGTGGCGCCGAGCGCCATCGACGGCCATGGCGCCTTCGCCGAAGAGGCCATCCCGGCCCGGTTGAAGATCGGCGAGATACGCGGCGAGAGCATCAGCGTGGCCGAGGCGCGCATACGCGCCACTCGCCACGAGCGGATCATGATCGTCGAGTTGTCGGCCCGCAAGGCGATCGACTTCTCGAAGTCCGCCGACCCGATGCGCTACACGAACCACTCCTGCCAGCCCAACGCCAGACTGTGCATCCGCCAGGGTCGCGTCGAGTTCTACGCGCTGCGATCCATCGCCGCGGGCGAGGAAGTCACCGTGGACTATGGGGAGACGCACCATGAGGGGCGCCTCGCGTGCCGCTGCGGCGCGCCGGGCTGCAAGGGAAGGCTGTGAACGCCATGCGCTCACGGCTGGGCCCAGCCGGGCTCAGCCGGCGCCCGGCGCCGGCCCCATGGCCCCCATGGCGTGCGTCGCCTCGAGCGCGCGCAGCCGGCGCTCCATGATGCGCACCCACAGCGGGCTCGCCCAGGCGAGGAAGAGGCAGCCTGAATAGCCCGTGGGCAACTGCGGGCCGGCCAGCGGCTCGAGGGTGGCGTACGGCTTCCAGGCGTGCATGTGGTGGTCGCTGTGGCGCTGCAGGTTCGCCAGCAGCGCGTTGGACAGCGCGTGATCGGCATTCCACGCATGTCCCACGCCGAAGGGCTCCGGGCGCCCCTGGATGCGGCGGCGCTGCAAGCCGTAATGCTCGATGTAGTTGATGGTTTCCAGCAACAGCACCGCATAAGCCGCCTGCGCCAGCCAGAACACCAGCGCGTCCAGGCCGCCGAAGAGCGACAGCGTGGCGAGGCCGGTCACTTGCGCAGACACGGCCCAGGCCAGCGGGCTGCGTACCCAGCCCCGCCGGCGCTGGCGCAGGCGCGCCGCCTCGAGCGCCCAGGCGCTGCTCCAGCCACCCGCGAGTGTCCGCGGCAGGAAGCGCCACACCGATTCGCCGCGCCGGGCCGTGGCCGGGTCGTCCGGGGTGGCAGCCCGCGCGTGATGTCCGCGGTAGTGCTCGACCATGAAGTGCGCGTACAGCACGCTGCCCATCAACAGCCAGGCCAGGGCACGCTCGATGCGGGCACGGGAGTGGCCGAGTTCGTGGGCGAAGGTGATGCCCAGGGCGCCGGTGACTCCCCCCACCGCCAGGCCGGCGAGCAAGGCCGTCGACAGCCCCTGCTCGGGGCGCTGCAGCACCAGCAGGCCCAGGGCGAGCAACCCGAACTGGAGCGGGACGTGAAGCCACAGCACCGCGCGGTGCCACGCCCCGGAGGGCTCTGCAGGCGCCGAGCGCCGCCACCCGGGGATGCATTCCAGAAGGGCGATGCCGAGCTGTACACCCAGCATCACGAGCCACCCCGTGCGTGGCGTATGCCACAGGCCCCATGCGACGCCGAGCGGCAGGACGGTGGCGAGCGCGAAGCGCGCCGGCGCAAGACGGGTCAGGGCGGGCATGTCGATGCAGCGGGCAGGCTGTCTCCGTGTGGCGGCACGCACGATCGAGCCAAGGTCGGGAGCCGCCTTGGGGCCGCGACCGGTCACCCCATGATAATCACACCATGAACCCGCTTCTGGCCAGGCTGCACCCCTACCCCTTCGAGCGGCTGCGCGCACTGACGGCCGACATCCGCCCACCCGCGGGCCTGAAGCCCATCAGCCTGGGTATCGGCGAGCCGCGCCACCCGACGCCTCGCTTCATCGAGGAGGCACTGGTGGCTGCGCTGCCCGGGCTGTCGGTGTACCCTGCCACGGCTGGCGAGGCGTCGCTGCGCGAAGCGGCAGCCGGCTGGGTTCAGCGCCGCTACGGCGTGACGCTCGACCCGGCAAGCCAGGTTCTGCCGGTGAACGGCTCGCGCGAGGCCCTTTTCTCACTCGCCCAGACCGTCATCGACGCGAGCCGCCCGGGCGCAACAGTCGTCTGCCCGAACCCGTTCTACCAGATCTACGAGGGTGCCGCGCTGCTGGCGGGCGCTGAGACGACATTCGCCAACAGCGATCCCGCGCGCAATTTCGCCTCCCGCTGGGAAGACATCGACGACGCCATCTGGGCTAGCACGCAGCTGCTGTACGTGTGCTCGCCGGGCAACCCGACGGGCGCGGTGATGCCGCTGGCCGAATGGCGTGAGCTCTTCGCGCTGAGTGCGCGCCACGGCTTCGTCATCGCCAGCGACGAGTGCTACTCGGAGATCTACTTCCGAGACGAGCCGCCGCTCGGCGCTCTGCAGGCCGCGCAGGCGCTCGGCCTGCATGGCTTCGAGCGGCTCGTGGTGTTCACGAGCCTGTCCAAGCGCAGCAACGTGCCGGGGCTGCGCTCGGGCTTCGTCGCCGGGGACGCGCGCATCCTGCAGCAGTTCCTGCTCTACCGCACCTACCACGGCAGCGCCATGAGCCCGCTGGTGCAGCGCGCCAGCGTCGCCGCCTGGAGCGACGAGACGCACGTCGTGGCCAACCGCGAGCTGTACCGCAGCAAGTTCGCGCGCGTCACGCCCATGCTGGCCGAGGTGATGGACGTCCAGCTGCCCGATGCCGGCTTCTACCTCTGGTGCGGCGTGCCCGGCCGCACACCCGCAAGCCTGGGTGACGACGTCGCCACGGCGCTCGCGCTTCTCGCTCAATACAATGTGGCGGTGCTGCCTGGCAGCTTCCTCGCGCGCGACGCGCACGGCACGAACCCGGGCGCGGGGCGGCTGCGCCTGGCACTGGTCGCCGGTGTGGACGAGTGCATCGAGGCTGCCCAGCGCATCGTCTCCCACTTCAAGGCTATCGCATGACCTCGCAACTGCAGTCCCTGATCGACCTCGCGTGGGAGAGCCGCGCCGAACTTTCCGCGCTCAATGCCCCCGAGGTGCGCGAGGCGGTCGAGCACGTGATCGCCGAACTCAACGCCGGGCGGCTGCGCGTGGCCGAGCGCCAGGCTGTGGGCCAGTGGAGCGTGAACCAGTGGGTCAAGAAGGCGGTGCTGCTGAGCTTTCGCCTGACCGACAACCGCATCATGCGCGCCGGCGACCTCGGCTTCTTCGACAAGGTCCCGACCAAGTTCTCGCACCTGGATGAGGACCAGATGCGCGCCAGCGGCGTGCGCGTGGTGCCGCCAGCCGTGGCCCGGCGCGGCAGCTACCTCGCGCGCAACGTGGTGCTGATGCCCTCCTACGTGAACATCGGGGCCTACGTCGACGAAGGCACGATGGTGGACACCTGGGCCACCGTGGGCTCGTGCGCGCAGATCGGGCGCAACGTGCACCTCTCGGGAGGCGTCGGCATCGGCGGCGTGCTCGAGCCGCTGCAGGCCAACCCGACCATCATCGAGGACAACTGCTTCATCGGTGCGCGTTCGGAAATCGTGGAGGGCGTGATCGTCGAGGAGAACTCGGTGATCAGCATGGGGGTGTACATCGGCCAGAGCACGAAGATCTACGACCGCGCTTCGGGTGAGGTGTCGTATGGCCGCGTACCCGCGGGATCGGTCGTCGTGAGCGGCAACCTGCCCTCGGCCGACGGGAGGTACAGCCTGTATTGCGCGGTGATCGTCAAGCGGGTGGACGCGCAGACGCGAGCCAAGACCAGCATCAACGAGCTCTTGCGCGCCTGAACGCGGACGGCCCTCCCCACCGAACCCCAGGAGTCCGATGAGCGGGAACATGGAACGCGTGCTTCGGCTGATGGCCGAGCGCGGAGCCTCGGACGTCTACCTGGCGGTCAATACGCCCATCCTGATCCGCATCGACGGTCAGATCGCGCAGCTGTCCGAACAGCTGGTGTCGGTGTCCCAGCTGCGCAGCCTGCTCGCCGAGGTGCTCAAGCCCGCCCAGCTCGATGAGCTGGACCGTCAGCGCGAGCTGAACACGGGCGTCGGGTTGCCGGGCGTGGGCAGCTTTCGAATCTCCGCCTTCCAGCAGCGGGGCACCCTTGCGGCGGTGCTTCGGTGCATTCCCGGGAACATCCCCCTGCCCGAAGAGCTCGGTCTGCCGCAGGGGCTGGCCGAACTCGTGCTGGCCAAGCGAGGCCTGATCCTGATGGCCGGCGCCACCGGCACCGGCAAGAGCACGACGCTGGCGTCGATGCTGGAGTGGCGCAACCAGCAGATGACCGGCCACATCCTCACCATCGAGGATCCGATCGAGTTCCTGTTCACCAACAAGCGTTCCATCATCAACCAGCGCGAGGTCGGGCGTGACACCGACTCGCTGCACACGGCCCTGCGCAACGCGTTGCGCCAGGCTCCAGACTGCGTGCTCATCGGCGAGATCCGCGACCGCGAAACCATGTCGGCCGCGCTGTCGATGTCGTTGTCTGGTCACCTTGTGCTGGCGACGCTTCACGCCAACAACAGCACCCATGCGCTGACTCGCATCCTGAGCCTGTACCCGCACGACGCCCGCGCGGCCTTGCTGTCGGACCTGTCGGCCGCCTTGAAGGCGATCTTCTCGCAGCGCCTGCTGCGCGCGATCGCGGGCGGACGGGTGCCGGCGATCGAGGTGCTGCTCAACACGAAGCTCGTGGCCGAGATGATCGAGCGCGGCGACTTCGGGGGCGTGCAGGAAGCCATGGAGTCCTCGATCGCTGCGGGCTCGCAGACCTTCGAGCAGGACCTCATACGGCTCGTCAAGGCCGGACTGGTCTCGCGCGACGAGGCCATGGAGCACTCGGACTCGCCGGCGAACCTGATGTGGCAGCTGAGCAACCAGGCCGAGCCTGCGGACACGGGGGCAGGCGAGACGCAGCCTTCCGAACGCATCGCCCAAGCTCCGGTGTTCACCGAGTTTGCGGTCGAAGTGCGCGAACAGGCTGCCGAGCTGCCAGCCATCCAGCGCCCGCCCCGGACCGGTGCGTGACGCAAGCCTGGCCGCTCGGGGCGAGCCTGCGCCCGTGAACGTTCTCGGGCTCATCGCGCTGTGCAGCGAGCGCCTGGATGCCGCGGGCGTGAGCTTCGGTCACGGCACGACCTGCGCCTTCGACGAAGCGGCCTGGCTCGTGCTGTGGCGGCTGGGACTGCCGTTGGATGCGCTCGAGGAGGTATCGGGGCGCGAGGTGATGCCCGCCGACGCCGCGCTCGTGCACGCCCTGGTGGACGAGCGGATTGCCAGTCGCTTGCCGGCCGCCTACCTCACCGGTGAAGCCTGGCTGCAGGGGGTTCCGTTCCACGTCGATGCGCGCACGATCATTCCGCGCTCGCTGATCGCAGAGGTGCTCGCAGAGGGCACGCTGGATGCCTGGCTGCCCGCCAGGGTGGCGCGCGTACTCGACCTGTGCACGGGCAACGGCAGCCTGGCCGTGCTGGCGGCACTGGCGTGGCCCGAAGCACAGGTGGACGCCACCGACCTGAGTGCACCTGCCTTGGAGGTGGCGACCCGCAACGTGGCTCGCCACGACCTGGCTGGTCGCATCGCGCTGCGGCAGGGTGACGGGCTGGCGGCCGCTCAGGGCCCCTATGACCTCATCCTGTGCAACCCGCCCTACGTGAACCGCCGGGCCATGCAGGCCTTGCCCTCTGAGTACCGCGCAGAGCCCGCGCTGGCGCTGGACGGCGGCGAGGACGGCATGGATGTGGTGCGTCCGCTGTTGGCGGCGCTGCGTGCCGAACCGGCCCGGTATCTGACCCCCGGCGCCGCGCTCGTGCTCGAGGTCGGACACGAGCGCATGCACTTCGAGGCCGCCTTCCCCGAGCTCCCGGCGCTGTGGCTGTCCACCAGCGCCGGCGATGAGCAGGTGCTGCTGCTGCGGCGCGAGGACCTCGAGCCGTGATCACCCTGCGCACCGTGACCCTGCGCCGCGGGCCGAAGGTCGTGCTCGAGGGCGCGAGCTGCGTGCTCAACCCGGGGGAGAAGGTCGGCCTGGTGGGCCGCAATGGCGCCGGCAAGACGACCATGACGCGCATCCTCGCCGGCGAGACCCAGCCCGCGTCCGGCCAGGTGGCGTCATCAGGCACGGTCGGCTACCTGCCGCAGGACCCGCGCTCGGGCAACCCCGACGAGATCGCCCGCGACCGCATCCTGTCCGCCCGGGGACTGCACGACGTCGTGCGGCGCATGCACG
>JBDKFA010000229.1:0-5171 GCA_039798945.1 Pseudomonadota bacterium | reverse complement strand
GCGACGCTGCGCGAGCATCCCGTCTATGGGGCGGCCGCCTCGCGCCCGGTGGCCGTTGCAAGGTGAGGTGAGGTGAGGGCATGCAAGGGCTGACGGACCTGTTCGGCGAAGGCCAGCAGCTGCTCTTCGAGGCCGTGGTGCAGCCGCTCGTCTTCGCGCTCGGGCTGGGCAACCTGCTGGAGGATGCGTTCCGAGCCACCGGCTGGCTGCTCGTCGGTGCGGTGCAGATCGTGCTGCTGCTCACCGTGCTGCGCACGCTCGAGCGCTGGCGGCCGGTGGAGCCGGTGAGCGACCGCCGCGCCGTGCGCGTGGACGTGCTCTACACGCTGCTGCACCGCCTGGGGCTCTTTCGCGTGGCGATGTTCTTCACGCTGGATGCGGCCGTGCTGGCGCTCGCCGGCGAGCTGCGCATGGCGGGGCTGCCGGCCTGGCAGCTCGACGCGGTGTGGCCGGGCGTCACCGACGTGCCGTGGGTGAGCTTCGTGCTGTACCTGCTGCTCTTCGACTTCGTCGACTACTGGATCCACCGCGGCCAGCACGGGGTGCAGAAGTGGTGGGAGCTGCACGCGTTGCACCACAGCCAGCGCCAGATGACGATGTGGAGCGACAACCGCAACCACCTGCTCGACGACGTGATCCGCGACGCTATCCTCGCGAGCGTGGCGCTCGCGGTGGGCGTGGGGCCGGGCCAGTTCGTGGCCATCGTGGCGCTCACGCAGCTGGTGGAGAGTCTGTCGCACGCCAACGTGCGCCTGAGCTTCGGGCCCGTGTTCGGCCGGCTCCTGGTGAGCCCGGGCTTCCACCGCACGCACCACCAGATCGGCATCGGCCACGAGTCGCTCGGCCGCGGCTCCCTCGGGGGATGCAACTTTGCGGTCCTCTTCCCGGTCTGGGACCTCGTCTTTCGCACCGCGCGCCTGGTGCCCGCCTACGGCCCGACCGGCATCCGCGACCAGCTGCCCGAGGAGGGCGGGCGCGACTACGGCACGGGCTTCTGGTCGCAACAGTGGCTCGGCGTGCGGCGTCTGCTGGGCCGGGCGTGAAGGGGCGGCGGTCGGGTGGCGGCATGCGGCCGAAGACGCGTGCGCGGCGGTGGCGGGTGCCGATAATGGCGACGCGATGAAAGACATCTTCGAAGCCTGGTGGCGCGCGCTGCTGCATTGCGTTCATCCGCGGGTGCTGCTGTGGTCGTTGCTGCCGCTGGTGGTGGCCAGTGCGCTCGTGGCCGGGCTGGGCTGGGCGTTCTGGGAGCCGGCCGTCGCGGCGGTGCGTGCCTGGCTCGAGCAGTGGTCGCTCGTCACCGCGCTGCTGCAGTGGCTCGACACCATCGGTGCACCGGGGCTGCGCACGGTGCTCGCGCCGCTGATCGTGGTCGTTCTGACGGTGCCGGTGGTGGTCGTGGCGGCGCTGCTGCTGGTGGCCTGGCTGATGACGCCGGCGCTGGCGAGCTTCGTCGCGAAGCGGCGCTTCCCGGAACTCGAGCGGCGGGGCGGCGCGTCGGCCTGGTGGCAGGGGCTGGCGTGGTCGCTCGGCTGCACGGCGGTGGCCGTCTTCGCGCTGCTGGCCACGCTGCCGCTGTGGCTCGTGCCGCCGCTGGCACTGGTGCTGCCACCCCTCATCTGGGGCTGGCTCGCTGCCCGCGTCTTCGCCTTCGACACCCTGGCTGCGCACGCCACCGTGGGCGAGCGGCGCCTGCTGCTGCACACGGCCCGCTGGCCTCTGCTGGGCATTGGCGTGGCCACCGGGTTGCTGGGCTCGGCACCCTCGCTGCTGTGGGCTGCCGGCGCGTTGAGCCTCGTCTTCGCGCCCGTGCTCGCGGTGCTCGCGGTGTGGGTCTACACGCTGATCTTCGCCTTCGCGGCCCTGTGGTTCGCGCATTTCACGCTTGCCCGGCTGGCGCGACTGCGCGAGGCCGTCGCCCGCCAGGCGCCGGGCACGCCCGAGCCTGCACCCCCACCGGCCCTGCCTTCCCCCCGACCCCTGCCGTGACCGGCGGCCTGACGCGAGAACTCCCATGCATATCGGCGTGATCATCATCGGCGACGAGATCCTCTCGGGCAAGCGCCGCGACGGGCACCTGCCCAAGGCCATCGAGCTGCTGTCCGCGCGCGGGCTTGCGCTCGCCTGGGCCCGCTACGTCGGCGACGACCGCCAGCGCATCACCGAGGCGCTGGCCTACGCCTTTGCGAGCGGCGACCTTGTGTTTTCCTTCGGCGGCATCGGCGCCACGCCGGACGACCACACGCGCCAGTGCGCCGCCGCAGCCCTCGGCGTGCCGCTGGCCCTGCACCCCGAGGCGCGCGCGCTGATCGAGGAGCGCATGCGCGACGTCGCGCGCGAGCAGGGGGTGGCCTTCGAACCCGACCGCCCCGACAACGTGCACCGCCTGAACATGGGCGTGTTCCCGGAAGGCGCGCGCATCATCCCGAATCCGTACAACAAGATCCCCGGCTTCAGCGTGCGCGACGTGCACTTCGTGCCGGGCTTTCCGGTGATGGCCTGGCCGATGCTTGAGTGGGTGCTCGACACCCATTACGCCCACCTGCACGGCGGCCAGCGCCAGACCGAGCGCTCGGTGATCGTCTTCGGTGCGATGGAAGCCTCGCTCACGCCGCTGATGGAGCAGGTCGAGGCGCAGCACCCGGGCATCAAGGTCTTCAGCCTGCCGAGCGTCGATCACCCGCAGTGGGGCCGCCACATCGAGCTCGGCGTGAAGGGCAGCTCGGGCACCGAGGCCGCCTACCGCACGCTGCGCGCGGGGCTGGAGGCCTTCGGCTGCCAGTTTGGCCCCGAAACGGTGCGGCACTGATTCGGTGCATCCTTCGAGCCGGGCAATTGCACTACAGTGGTGCACTTGCCCCGCGTGCGCGGCCTGCCGGACAGCGGACGAAGCAGGCACGCTTTCTGCAAGAAAACGCTCGGAAGCCTGAAGGCGCGCGTGGCGCACCCCAGGGCCCGTGAACACTGTTCGACACCCCCACAAGCGTACCCGCCAGGAGATAGAGATGGCCAAGACAGTTGCCGACGTGATGAAGATGGTCAAGGAGAACGAAGTCAAGTTCGTCGACTTCCGCTTCACCGACACGCGCGGCAAGGAGCAGCACGTGAGCGTGCCCGTGTCCGCGTTCGACGAGGACAAGTTCAGCGCCGGCCATGCCTTCGACGGCTCGTCGATCGCCGGCTGGAAGGGCATCGAGGCCTCGGACATGCTGCTGATGCCCGACCCCAACACGGCCAACATCGACCCCTTCTTCGAAGAGCCCACGCTCATCCTCACCTGCGACGTCCTCGAGCCCGGTGACGGCAAGCCCTACGAGCGCGACCCGCGCTCGCTGGCCAAGCGCGCCGAGGCCTACCTGAAGGCCAGCGGCCTGGGCGACACCGCCTACTTCGGCCCCGAGCCCGAGTTCTTCATCTTCGACCAGGTGCAGTGGAACGTCGACATGTCCGGCTGCTTCGTGAAGGTCGGCTCGGAAGAGGCGCCCTGGAGCTCCGGCAAGGACTTCGAAGGCGGCAACATGGGCCACCGCCCGGGCGTGAAGGGCGGCTACTTCCCGGTGCCGCCAGTGGACACCTTCCAGGACATGCGCTCGGAGATGTGCCTGCTGCTCGAGCAGGTGGGCATCCCCGTCGAGGTGCATCACCATGAGGTGGCGGGCCAGGGCCAGAACGAGATCGGCACCAAGTTCAGCACGCTGGTGCAGCGCGCCGACTGGCTGCAGCTGCAGAAGTACATCATCCACAACGTGGCGCACGCCTACGGCAAGACGGCCACCTTCATGCCCAAGCCCGTCGTCGGCGACAACGGCAGCGGCATGCACGTGCACCAGTCGATCTGGAAGGACGGCAAGAACCTGTTCGCCGGTGACGGCTACGCGGGGCTGAGCGAGTTCGCGCTCTACTACATCGGCGGCATCATCAAGCACGCCCGTGCGCTGAACGCGATCACGAACCCCGGCACCAACAGCTACAAGCGCCTGGTGCCCGGCTTCGAGGCGCCCGTGAAGCTCGCCTACTCGGCGCGCAACCGCTCGGCCTCGATCCGCATCCCGTTCGTGGCCAACCCGAAGGGCCGCCGCATCGAGGCGCGCTTCCCGGACCCCCTGTGCAACCCCTACCTGGGCTTCTCGGCACTGATGATGGCGGGCCTGGACGGCGTGGAGAACAAGATCCACCCGGGCGAGGCCGCGACGAAGGACCTGTACCACCTGCCGCCGGAAGAGGACGCGAAGGTCCCGACCGTGTGCCACAGCCTGGACCAGGCCCTCGAGTACCTCGACAAGGGCCGTGCCTTCCTGACCAAGGGTGGCGTGTTCACGGACAGCTACATCGACGCCTACATCGACCTGAAGATGCAGGAGGTCACGAAGTTCCGCATGACCACGCACCCGCTCGAGTTCGACATGTACTACAGCCTGTGAGGCGTCGAGCCCCGCGTGTGCAAGGAGCGGCCTGCGGGCCGCTTTCTTCATGGCGCGGTGCGCGAGAATGGCCGGTGCGGGTCGGGCCCCGGGTGGGCGTGCGAGGATGACGATGCGGCAGGTGAGGTGGGCAGCGCGGGCAGCGGCGGTGGTGGTGATGGCGGCAGCGGGGCCGGTGTCGGCGCAGCAGGCTTCGTCCGACACGGCCCAGCGCCCCGTGTGGCGCTGCCCTGGCCCGCCCGTGGAGTACACGAACGAGCTCACGGCCGAGCAGGCGCGCGAGCGCGGCTGCCGCGTCATCGAGGCCACGCCCGTGACGGTGGTGCAGCCGCCGCCGCGCCCGCCTGCGGGCACTGCGCCTGGCGCAGGAGCGCAGGCCGGCGCACCGGGCGGTGCTGGCGGTGCGGGTGCCCCTGCGGTCCCGGTGGCGGCGGCCCGGCCCGAGGCCCGCATCGACGCCTCGGCTCAGCGTGCGCGCGACGCCGAGGCGCGGCGCATCCTGGAGGGCGAGTTGCGCCGCGAGGAAGAGCGCCTGGGCGCACTGCGCCGCGAGTTCAACAACGGCGAGCCAGAGCGGCGGGGCGACGAGCGCAACTATGCCCGCTACCAGGAGCGCGTGAGCGAGCTGCGCGCGGCGATCGCCCGCAAGGAGTCCGACGTGGCGGCCCTGCGGCGCGAGATCGCCAAGCTGGCGGCGCCCTGAAGCGGGGCCGACCGGGCCGCGACCACCCGCCCCGGATCACACCCGGA
>JBDKFA010000228.1:0-3177 GCA_039798945.1 Pseudomonadota bacterium | reverse complement strand
CTGCTCGTCCAGGCGCTGGAAGTCGTTGTAGCCGCAGCCGGCGAGCAAGGTGGTGGCGCCCAGCACGAGCGTGGCGAGCAGGCGACGGATCATGGTGTGTCCTCCAGGGTTGTGCCAGCGTGGCACCTGCCATATGGGGGCGGCTGCGCCCGATCAAGGGTCACGCATGCCATCGAGGGCTGCAGTGCGACGGGGCGGTGGCCTCACGCGGCCTGCGGTGTCCGGCCGTTGGCCGCCCTCAACCCGGCGTGATACCGCGCAGGGGCGCGAAGCCCGCCGCCCGGCGCTCCTTCCACGCACCGATGGCCGTCATCATCTCGTCGATGTCGAAGATCGCGCTTTGCAGCAGCGTCATCTGGGCCAGCGCGGCCTCGGTGCCATGGTCGCGCGCGAAGTTCAGCGCCTGCTTGCTGCCGGCGATCGCCAGCGGGCTCTTGGCGGCAATGTCCTCGGCCAGGGCGCGGGCGCGCCCATGCAGCGCATCCAGGTCGGGCAGCACCTCGTTGACCAGCCCGCTGGCCAGCGCGCGATCGGCCGTGAGGCGCATCCCGGTGTAGGCCATCTCGCGCGCCAGGCCCTGGGGCACGACGCGCTGAAGGCGCTGCAGCACGCCCAGGTCGGCGGCCATGCCGATGTGGATCTCCTGCACCGTGAAGAAGGCGTCCGCGGTGCACAAGCGGATGTCGCAGGCCACGGCCAGGTCCAGGGCCCCGCCCACGCAGCCGCCCTGCACGGCGCAGATCGTCGGAAAGCGCGCCTGGTCGAGCACGTCCACGCAGGCCATCAGCCGCCGCAGCCCGATCTGGAAGGCTTCGCGCTCGCGTGCGCTGCCCGTGCGCAGCAACTCGTAGCCGGCCTCGAACACGTCCAGCGACATGCCGGCGCTGAAGTGGCGCCCGGTGGAGCTGAGCACCAGCGCGCGCGTGCCCCCTGCGTCGCTGAGCGCCTGCACCGCCTCGCGCAGCGCCGTGAAGAAGGCCGGCGTGAGGGTGTTGAGTTGCTCGGGGCGGCTCAGTTGCAGCGTGGCGATGCCGTGCGCGTCGTCGTGCTCGAGGCGAAAGGATGCGGACATGGTCTGAAGGCTCCTGGTGGCAGGGCTGCCGTGGGCCCCCGCACGTCTGCCACCCGGCCAAAGGGTTTGGCCACGCAACGGCTGGCAGGGACATCGTCAGTGTGCCAGTGCCCGGTGGGCCCCTACACTGGCATCTGTGCGAAGGAGGCCCGGCCCGCGTGCCTGGGCGCCCTCGAGGACCGACCCCCTGGAGAAGCCGATGAACGCCCGCGACCCCCAGATGCCCCTTGACGGCGGTGCCGACGACGCCGCGCAGGCGCTGCTCGCCTACAGCGAGCGCGCCTGGGACGAGCAGATCGTGCCTGCCATGACCGACTACATCGGCGTGCCCGCCAAGAGCCCGATGTTCGATGCCGACTGGGCAGCCCACGGGTACCTGGACCGCGTCGTGCGCGACGCAGCCGCCTGGGTCGAGGGCCAGCAGGTGGCCGGCCTGAAGCTCGAGGTCGTGCGCCTGGACGGCCGCACGCCGCTCATCTTCTTCGAGATCCCGGCGACCAAGCCCGGCAGCACCGACACCGTGCTGATGTACGGCCACCTGGACAAGCAGCCCGAGTTCAACGGCTGGAGGAACGACCTCGGCCCGTGGACGCCCAAGTACGAGGATGGCAAGCTCTACGGCCGCGGCGGCGCCGACGACGGCTATGCGGTCTACGCCGCGATCACGGCCGTCAAGGCCCTCGATGAGCAGGGCACGCCGCGCCCGCGCGTGGTCGGCCTCATCGAGAGCTGCGAGGAAAGCGGCTCCTTCGACCTGCCCGTCTACCTCGACGCCCTGCGCCCGCGCCTGGGCGACGTGAGCCTGGTCGTGTGCCTGGACTCGGGCGCGGGCAACTACGACCAGCTGTGGCTCACCACGAGCCTGCGCGGCATGGTCAGCGGCGTGCTGAAGGTGGAGATCCTCACCGAGGGCGTGCACTCGGGCGACTCGAGTGGCCTCGTGCCCTCGAGCTTTCGCATCCTGCGCCACGTGCTCGACCGCCTGGAAGACAGCGCCAGCGGGCGCCTGCTGCCCGAAGTCTTCCACTGCGAGATCCCCACCTCGCGCCTGGAGCAGGCGCGGGCGACCGCGCAGATCCTTGGCGACGAGGTCTGGAAGCGTTTCCCGTGGGCCTGCGGCGCCGACGGCGCCCCCTCGCTGCCGACCACCACCGACCCCGTGCAGGCGCTGCTCAACCGCACCTGGCGCCCGACGCTGAGCGTGACCGGCGCCGAGGGGCTGCCCGCGCTCGGCAACGCCGGCAACGTGCTGCGCCCCTACACCGCCTTCAAGCTGAGCCTGCGCACGCCGCCGCTCGTGGACGCGCACCTGGCCAGCCAGCAGCTCAAGGAGCTGCTTGAGGACAACGCCCCGTACAACGCGAAGGTGACCTTCGAGGCCGACGGTCGCGCCGGCGCGCTCGGCGCCACGGGCTGGAACGCGCCCGAGCTCGCGCCCTGGCTCGAGCAGGCGCTCAACGCCGCCTCACAGGCGCACTACGGTGCGCCCGTGGGCTACATCGGCCAGGGCGGCACGATCCCGCTGATGAGCATGCTGCAGCAGGGCTTCCCGCGCGCGCAGATGATGGTGTGCGGGGTGCTCGGCCCGAAGAGCAACGCCCACGGGCCCAACGAGTTCCTGCACGTGCCCTACGGCAAGCGGCTCACCGCCGCGGTGGCGCAGGTCATCGCCGCCTGTCCGTAAGCACACCCCGAGGGTCGTCAGAACGAGTACCCGGCCTGCAGGTGCTGGCCGGACATCGGCTCGAGCAGCCGCAGCAGCGGCGCGAACTCGCGGTAGCGCATCGCCACCTTCGTGCAGTAGCCGAAGAAGCGCGGCAGGTCTTCGGCGTAACCGGGCTTGCCGTCGCGGTGCTTGAGCCGGCAGAAGACGCCGAGGATGCGCAGGTGGCGCTGCAGCCCGGACCACTCGATCGCGCGCCAGAAATCGCCGAAGTCAGCCGGCACCGGCAGCCCGGCACGACGCGCGGCCTCCCAGTAGCGGATCGCCCAGTCGATCTCCTGCTCCTCCTCCCACGACACGAAGGCATCGCGCAGCATCGACACCACGTCGTAGGCGATTGGCCCGGCCGCGGCGTCCTGGAAGTCGAGGATCCCCAGACCCG
>JBDKFA010000227.1:0-22583 GCA_039798945.1 Pseudomonadota bacterium | reverse complement strand
GGCGCGCGCTGCCGATCCGCGAGCGCCTGTCGCACGCGCTGGTGCGCGGCATCAACGACCACATCACCGAAGACACCGAAGAAATGTGGCGCGAGATCGAGGCCGGCGGCGGCCGTCCGCTGCACGTGATCGAAGGCCCGCTCATGAGCGGCATGAACACGGTGGGTGACCTGTTCGGCGCGGGCAAGATGTTCCTGCCCCAGGTGGTCAAGAGCGCGCGTGTGATGAAGCAGGCCGTGGCGCACTTGCTGCCCTACATCGAGGCCGAGAAGCAGGCGCTGGCAGAGGCCGGTGGCGCGGTGCGCGCCAAGGGC
The DNA here is from genome assembly GCA_039798945.1 of Pseudomonadota bacterium. Taxonomy (GTDB): domain Bacteria; phylum Pseudomonadota; class Gammaproteobacteria; order Burkholderiales; family Burkholderiaceae_C; genus Rubrivivax. The sequence continues at coordinate 22,269 of JBDKFA010000227.1, read as the reverse complement.
AAGGTCGTGATCGCCACCGTCAAGGGCGACGTGCACGACATCGGCAAGAACATCGTCACCGTCGTACTCCAGTGCAACAACTTCGAGGTCGTCAACATGGGCGTGATGGTCCCGTGCCAGGACATCCTCGAGCGCGCCAAGGCCGAGGCGGCCGACCTCATCGGCCTGTCCGGGCTCATCACGCCGAGCCTGGAGGAGATGCAGCACGTGGCCGCCGAGATGCAGCGCGACGAGTACTTCCGCACGCGCCGCATGCCGCTGCTGATCGGTGGGGCCACCACCAGCCGCGTGCACACGGCCGTGAAGATCGCGCCGCACTACGAGGGCCCCGTGGTCTACGTGCCCGACGCCTCGCGCAGCGTGGGCGTGTGCACCGAGCTGCTCAGCCCCGAGCGCAGCGCGGCCTACGTGGCCGAGCTCGACGCCGAGTACGAGCGGGTGCGGCGCGCGCACGCGGGCAAGAAGGTCACGCCGCTCGTGAGCCTCGCGGCCGCGCGTGCCAACAAGACAGCGCTCGACTGGGCCGCCTACACGCCGCCGCGCCCGAGCTTCACCGGCCGGCGCGTGCTGCGCCACCTGGACCTCGCCGAGATCGCCGCCTGCATCGACTGGGGCCCCTTCTTCCAGACCTGGGACCTCGCCGGCCCGTTCCCCGCGATCCTCGACGATGCGGTGGTCGGGGTCGAGGCGCGGCGCGTGTACGCCGACGGCCAGCGCATGCTGCAGCGGATCATCGCCGGGCGCTGGCTGCAGGCGAGCGCGGTGTTCGGGCTGTGGCCCGCGCAGACGGTGGACGACGACACGATCGAGGTCTACGCGGACGAATCGCGCGAGCAGGTGCTGCTGCGCTGGCAGCCGCTGCGCACGCAGACCGAGCGCCCGGTGGTGGAAGGCGTGCGCCGCCCCAACCGCAGCCTGGCCGACTTCATCGCCCCGCGCGGCACGAAGCCCGACTGGATCGGCCTCTTCGCCGTCACCGCGGGCCTGGGGGTGGAGGCGCGCGAGCAGCAGTTCCTCGCCGACCACGACGACTACTCGGCCATCCTCTTCAAGGCGCTCGCCGACCGGCTGGCCGAGGCGCTGGCCGAGCGGCTGCACCAGCGCGTGCGCACCGAGTTCTGGGGCTACGCGCCCGATGAAGCGCTCAGCAACGAGGAGCTCATCGCCGAGCGCTACCGCGGCATCCGCCCGGCACCGGGCTACCCGGCCTGCCCGGCGCACCAGGTCAAGCGCGAGATGTTCGACGTGCTGCACGCGCACGAGATCGGCATGGGTCTGACCTCGAGCCTGGCGATGACGCCGGCGGCCAGCGTGAGCGGCTTCTACCTGTCGCACCCCGAGGCCACGTACTTCAACGTCGGGCGCATCGGCGAGGACCAGCTCGCCGACTGCGCCGCGCGCATGGGCCTGGCGGAGGCCGAGGCGCGCCGCGGGCTCGCGTCGGTGCTGTGACGAGCCAGGGTGGGGGAGGTGGGGGCGGCATGCAGGACCTTCCGGAACTCCCCCCCGAGCTGAACGGCCCGGACATCTGGCGCGGGCCCGAGATGGCCGTGCGCAGCGATTGGATCGAACCGCTGTCGGCCGACGAGATCGCCGAGATCGAGGCCGCGGCAGCGCCCGTGGCGGCGAGTGCGGCCGACATCGCGGGCCTGCGCGCGCAGGACTTCCCGCTGCCCACGCTGGCGCCGCGCCTGGCGCGCATCCGCCGCGAGGTGCTGAACGGCCGCGGCTTCGCGCTGCTGCGCGGGCTGCCGGTGCAGCACTGGCCGCTGCGCCTCTCGGCAGCGGCCTTCTACGGTCTGGGCCTGCACCTCGGGCACCCGGTCAGCCAGAACGCCGCCGGCCACGTGCTCGGCCACGTGAAGGACCTCGGCCTGCGTTCGGACGACCCCGCGGTGCGCATCTACCAGACCGCCGAGCGCCAGACCTTCCACACCGACAGCTGCGACATCGTGGCGCTGTTGTGCCTGCAGACGGCGCGCGAGGGCGGTGATTCGGCGCTCGTGTCCACTGGCGCCGTCTGGAACGAGATGCGCCGCCGCCGCCCGGACCTCGCCGCGCGGCTGCTCGAGCCCGTGGCCACCGACCGGCGCGGTGAGGTGCCGCCGGGGGAACTGCCCTTCTTCACGATCCCGGTGCTCAACTGGCACGCCGGGCAACTGTCGGGGATCTACCAGCGCCAGTACATCGACTCGGCACAGCGCTTTCCCGAGGCGCCTCGCCTGAGCCCCGAGCAGGTGCAGGCGCTGGACCTCTTCGATGCGCTGTGCAACGACCCGGCGCTGCATTTCCTGATGACGCTGCAGCGCGGGGACATCCAGCTCGTGCACAACCACGCGCTGCTGCACGACCGCACCGCCTTCACCGACTGGCCCGAGCCCGCGCGGCGCCGCCACCTGCTGCGGCTGTGGCTCGCGCCCGAGGACGCACGGCCGCTGCCGGCCGTGTTCGCCCAGCGCTACGGCAGCGTCGTCCCGGGCTCGCGCGGGGGCGTGCCGCCCAAGGGGGCGTTGCAGGCGCCGCTGGACGTGCAGCCCGGTGGCGGTGCGCGCTGACATGCCGGCGGCGGCGCCGCGCTGCGGTGGGCCGGCGAGGGGGTGAGGGTGGCAATGGCGGTGAAGGTGGTGCGGGCGGTGCGGGTGGTGCGGGCCTGGAGGGGGATGGGTGCGATCCTGCCGCTTGCCGCGTTGATCGGGCTGTGGGGGACCGGCGCACAGGCCGCGGACACCACACCCGTCGCGAGCTCTGCAGCCACGTCCCCGCGCACGTCCCTGCGCACGCCCGTCACCCCGCTCGCCCCCGCTTCCCTTGGCCACGACTGGCTGCTCGTCAAGCATGAGCCCGGCGACCCGCTGAACGACCTGCTCTGGCAGGGGGATCCGGCGCGGCTGCTGCAGGCGCTGCCAGCGGGCGTGCGTCCGCTGGTCGTGGCGCTGGGTGGGCCAGGCGTCACCCCGCCCGGGCGCTGGCCGGCCGGATCGGTGCTCAAGGGGGAGCAGGCACTGCCGGTGCCGGTGCGCGAGGCGCTCGCGCGGCATGGGCACGACCTGCGTGAACTGCGCGTGCAGGTGGAGGGCACCGTGCATCACCTGCGCGGGCTGGGCGGCGCGGGCATCGGCCGCGCGGTGGGGGCCGAGCCGCTGGGGCTGGCCCTTGCGCACTACGGCAACGATGCGTGTGGCGACAAGCCCCCGGCCGAGCCGCTGCAAGGCCGGGCGGTGCTGGTACGCCGTGGGGGCTGCCCGTACGTGGAGAAGGCGCGCGCGGCGCTGCGGGCCGGGGCGGCGGCGCTCGTGGTGGTGAACAACGAGCTCGCGCTCGGCCGCGTGGCGGGTGCCTGCCCGGAATGCGACGCGCTCGCGCTCGCCGCGCTGCCGCGCGAGGACGGGGAGCGGCTGCTCGCCTGGCACGAGGCTGCGCGCGCCCGCGGCGAAACCCTCACCGTGGAGCTCACCGGGCGCCGTTCGCCGGCGCAGGCGCTGCGGGTGGGCCACGATGGGCGCACGGAGGAGATCGGCTTCATCCCCTATGCCTTCGCCCACCTGCTGAAAGACCCGCCGGACCCGTTCGCGCTGCTGGCCAAGGAGGGGGAGTACCTCGCCTTCGACAGCGCGCGGCGTGTGCGGATGCGCGAGGAGGAGCGCTCCGGCCGGGTGCAGGTGCTGCCGGTGTTCGTCGACACGCTGGTGCGCGACCCGCAGTGGCAGGGCGTGCGCGTGTCCGCGCCGGTGGCGCTGCCGCCTGCGCTGCTGCGTGCCGGGCGGCTCGAGTGGGACCTCGCGCTTGCCTGTGAAGGCGCGGGGAAGGCGCAGTGCCCGCCCTGGGACTACCTGGTGCACGCGTACCTGTGCGAACGCCACGACGCCCCGCGCTGCGAGCTCGAGGTGGGCCGCTGGATCACGCCCTACTGGTCGGGCGGCCGCTGGGTGCACGACGCCACGGCTCTGCTCGGGCTGCTGCGCCGCGTGGCGGCGGCCGCGCCGCGCGATGCGGCCGGGCGGGCGCAGCTGCGCTTCGAGTTCCACAGCATCCAGCCCTACCGGGTGAGTGCGAGCCTGCGCGCCCACCGTGCCCGGCCGGGCGAGGCTGCGCGCGACACGCAGCCGCTCGCTTTCCCGGGCGGGGTGATGACCGACGGCCGCTACGCCGAGCGCCAGCCCCGCCTCACGCTGGCGGTGCCCGCGGGGGTGCGGCGCGTGGAACTCGCGGTGCTGGCCAGCGGCCACGGCTTTGCCGACGCGGCGCGCTGCGCGGAGTTCTGCAACACGGAGCTCGTCTTCCAGGCCGAAGGCGGGCCCGCGCACGTGCTCGCGCAGCCGCTCGCCGGCACCGAGCGCGGCTGCTTCGACCAGGTGGGCGCAGGCGTCGTGCCGAACCAGGGCGGCACGTGGGTGTACGGGCGCAACGGCTGGTGCCCGGGTCAGGCCGTGGCATGGCGCTGGGTGGACCTGAGCGCAGACGTGGCGCGGGCGCGGCAGGCGCTGGGCGCGCGAGCGGGTCAGTTGCCCGCCGTGAACCTGGTGCTGACGCACCGCGCCACGGTGGCCGGCCGCGACCACGACCCCGGCCCGGGGCCCGATGGGCGGGCGCCGGATGCGCGCCTGGACCTGAACGTGTGGGCGGTGTTCGAGCGTGCGGGGGCGCTGCCGAGCGAGGCCACGCGCAGGCCCCGCTGAGGCCCAAGCCCCACTCCACCCCACCCCACTCCACCGCACTCCACCGCACGCTCCCGGCTGGGTGAGCCGGCGCTGCCTGACCCGCGCCCGCGCCCACCGTCGCGGCCGCATTCACCCGCCGTGATTCGCCGACGCATCGGGTTCAGACGCTCAAGGCCCGACGCCACTGCGCCGCCTCGGCGACGTGGCCGACCTGCACCGCAGCCGAGCCCGCCAGGTCGGCCACCGTGCGGGCGACCTTCAGCGCGCGGTGCACGGCGCGGCCCGACCAGCCCAGCCGCTCGGCTGTCCGGTTCAGGAACGAGCGCGCATCGGGCTCGAGGGCCGCGACCTCGGCCAGCGCCGCGGCCTCGAGCAGCCCGTTGGGCACGCCCTGGCGCGCCTGCATGCGTGCGCGGGCCGCGGCCACGCGGGCGGCCACCGTGGCCGAGCACTCGCCGGGCGGGGCCTGCAGCAACACCTCGGGTTTCTGGGCCGGCACTTCGACGATCAGGTCGAGGCGGTCCAGCAACGGGCCGGACAGACGGCCCTGGTAACGCGCGACCGCCTCGGCCGTGCAGTGGCACGCGCGTCCGGTGGCCGCCTGCGCGCCGTGCCAGCCGCAGGGGCAGGGGTTCATCGCCGCCACCAGCAGGAAGCGCGCGGGGTACTGCGCCTGACGGCCGGCGCGGGCGATCGTGACGCAGCCGGTTTCCAGCGGCTCGCGCAGTGCCTCCAGCGCCGCCCGCGGGAATTCGGGCAGTTCGTCCAGGAAGAGCACGCCGCCATGGGCGAGCGAGATCTCCCCGGGCAGCGGCGGCCGCCCCCCGCCGGCCAGCGCGACCGCGCTGGCCGTGTGGTGTGGGGCGCGCACCGGCCGCACGCCGAAGGCGGCCGGCTCGCCGCCCGGGCGGACCAGCCCGTGCAGCGCCGCGGATTCCAGCGCCTCTTGCGCCGACATGGTCGGCAGGACCGATGGCAGGCGGTGGGCGAGCATCGACTTGCCGGTGCCGGGCGGGCCCACCAGCAGCATCGGATGCGCGCCGGCCGCCGCGATCTCGAGTGCGCGGCGCGCGGCGACCTGGCCGCGCACATCCCGCAGGTCGGGCCCGCTCGCAGCGGGCGTCCCGCCTGCCGCCGCCGAGGCCACCGCCCGCGGAAGAGCGGCCGGGCCGCTTGCCGGCGGGGCGGCCGGGCCGCTGACCGTGACAGCGGCCGGGTCGCTGGCCGGCAGGGCGGGCCCGCCGGGCCCTGCGCGGGCGGCTGCGGCCTCGGGCTGGAACGCCTGCACCACCTGCGCCAGGTGCGTGGCCGCCCGCACGTCCACCTCCGGCACACGCGCGGCTGCCTGCGCGCTCTCGGCTGGCAGCACCAGCGTGTGGGCCGCGCCTTCACGACGCACGGCCAGCGCAAGCGCCAGGGCGCCGCGCACCGGGCGCAGTTCGCCGGCCAGCGACAGCTCCCCTGCGAACTCGCAGGCGGCCAGGCGTCGGGCGTCGAGCACCTCGCTGGCCGCCAGGATGCCGAGCGCGATCGGCAGGTCGAAGCGGCCGGACTCCTTGGGCAGGTCCGCGGGTGCCAGGTTCACCGTCACGCGCCGGTTGTGGGGGAAGGCAAACCCGCTCTCGGCCAGCGCCGCGCGCACGCGCTCGCGCGACTCCTTGACTTCGGTGTCGGCCAGCCCGACGAGGGCGAAGCCCGGCAGCCCGTTGGCCAGGTGAACCTCCACGTGCACCTCGCGCGTCGCCAGCCCGTCCAGCGCGCGGCTTCTCACCACGGCCAATGTCATCCCGGTCTCCCTGCTGCGCCACGTCGGCGTGACCCGCAGCGTGCCTCGCCACGAGTCGGCCGCCAAGCACCACTTTGGTGCGCCCCCAAATGGGGCCCGCCTTGGGGGGTGGGGTGGTGGCCATGGCCGGTGCTCGCCTCGGGCAACGAGGAAGGAGCCTGGGTCCGCCTGCGGTGGCACGGAACCTGCAGAGGCATGGCCAGACAGGCGGTGCATGCCTGCCTGGAACCGCTCGACGCGCCCGTGCGCCCCCGACCCTTCAAGGACTACGCAACATGTTCACGCCTCGCCTCAGCCTCGCAGCCGCTGCTGCCGCCCTCCTGGCTTCCACCCTGGCGGCTCCCGCCGTCGCCGCCGATTCCTCGGTGGTCTTCAACGCCGGTGCCGTCACCGACTACCGCTACCGCGGCATCTCGCAATCGCGCCTGAAGCCCGCGCTGCAAGGCGGCGTCGACTACACGGCCGGTGCCTTCTACGTGGGTGCCTGGGGCTCGACGATCCAGTGGATCAAGGACGGCGGCGGTGGGGCCGACGTGGAGGTCGACATCTATGGCGGCTACAAGCTCGAGCTCGCCAAGGGCACCGTGCTCGACCTCGGCGTGCTCACGTACCAGTACCCGAGCAACGGCCTGAAGCCCTCGGCCAACACCACCGAGGTGTACGGTGCGCTCACCTTCGGCCCGGTCACGGCCAAGTACTCCCACAGCACGACCAACCTGTTCGGGGCGGCCAACAGCAAGGGCAGCGGCTACCTGGACCTGTCCGGGAGCTTCGAGGTGGCCGGAATCACCGTCACCCCGCACATCGGGCGCCAGACCGTGAAGAACAACGGCGGCCTCACGTACACCGACTACTCCATCACGCTGAGCAAGGAGATCGCCGGCGTGGTCTGGAGCGCGGCGCTGGTGGACACCGACACGAAGGCCTATACCGGCCCCGGCGGCAAGGACCTGGGCAAGGCCTCGCTCGTGCTGGGCGCCAAGGTCAACTTCTGAACCCCCCCACAGCATCCACGGAGGCAAACCCATGAAGATGGTGACCGCGATCGTCAAGCCCTTCAAGCTCGACGAAGTGCGCGAAGCCCTGAGCGGCATCGGCGTGCAAGGCATCACCGTGACCGAGGTCAAGGGCTTCGGCCGGCAGAAGGGCCACACCGAGCTGTACCGCGGCGCGGAGTACGTGGTCGACTTCCTGCCCAAGGTGAAGATCGAGGCGGCCGTCGACGACGCGCTCGTCGAGCGCGTGATCGAGGCGATCGAAGGCTCGGCGCGCACCGGCAAGATCGGCGACGGCAAGATCTTCGTCTCCGCCCTCGAGCAGGTGGTGCGCATCCGCACCGGCGAAATCGGCAAGGACGCGCTCTGAGCGCGCCCGCCCCCACCCCAGCCCAGAGATTCCCATGAAGAAACTCATCGCAACCCTTGCCTTGGCCCTCGCCGGCCTGGGCCTCTTCGGCGCCAGCGGTGCCGCGTACGCGCAAGCGGCACCGGCGGCATCGGCGGCCGCCCCTGCCGCTTCTGCGGCCTCCGATGCGGCGCCGGCCGCAGCCGCTGCCTCCGCCGCCGCTCCCGCCGCAGCGGCCTCCACCCCCGTGCCCAACAAGGGCGACACCGCCTTCATGACGGTGGCCACCGCGCTCGTCATCCTGATGACGATCCCGGGCCTGGCACTCTTCTACGGCGGCCTCGTGCGCAGCAAGAACATGCTGTCCGTGCTGATGCAGGTGTTCATGATCTTCGCGCTGATCTCGGTGCTGTGGGTCGTCTACGGCTACTCGGTGGCGTTCACGGCCGGCAACCCCTTCTTCGGCACGCTGGGCAAGCTGTTCCTCAAGGGCGTGACGCCGGAGTCGGTGGCGGCCACCTTCAGCAAGGGCGTCTACATCCCCGAGCTCACCTTCGTGGCCTTCCAGGGCACCTTCGCGGCGATCACGACGGCGCTGATCGTGGGGGCGTTTGCCGAGCGCATCAAGTTCTCGGCGGTGCTGCTGTTCGCGGTGCTGTGGTTCACCTTCAGCTACCTGCCCATCGCGCACATGGTGTGGTACTGGGACGGCCCGGACGCGATCACCGACGCGAAGGCGCTGGAGACCGTGACGGCCAACGCCGGCTTCATGTGGGCCAAGGGCGCGCTCGATTTCGCCGGCGGCACGGTGGTGCACATCAATGCCGCGGTGGCGGGCCTCGTGGGCGCCTACATGCTGGGCAAGCGCGTGGGCTACGGCCGCGAGTCGATGGCCCCGCACAGCCTGACGCTGACGATGGTGGGGGCTTCGCTGCTGTGGGTGGGCTGGTTCGGCTTCAACGCCGGCTCCAACCTGGAAGCCAACGGCGTGGCCGCGCTCGCCTTCATCAACACGATCGTCGCCACCGCCGCCGCCACGCTGAGCTGGGCGGCTGCCGAGGCGCTGACCAAAGGCAAGGCCTCGATGCTGGGTGCGGCCTCGGGCGCGGTTTCCGGGCTGGTCGCGATCACCCCGGCCTGCGGCTTCGTCGGCGTGGGCGGTGCGCTCGTCATCGGGTTGCTGGCCGGCGTCGTGTGCCTGTGGGGCGTCTCGGGCCTGAAGAAGCTGCTCGGCGCGGACGACTCGCTGGACGTCTTCGGCGTGCACGGCGTGGGCGGCATCCTCGGTGCGCTGCTGACCGGCGTGTTCGCGAGCCCCAAGCTCGGCGGCACGGGGACCTGCGACTACGTGGCCAACACCTGCGGCGGCTGGACGAGCATCGGCAGCCAGGTGTGGGTGCAGGCGCAGGGCGTGATCTACACGGCCATCGTCTCGGGCATCGTGGCGTTCATCGCCTTCAAGATCGTCGACCTCGTGATCGGCCTGCGCGTGAGCGAGGAAGAAGAGCGCGAGGGCCTGGACATCTCCTCGCACGGCGAGACGGCCTACAACAAGTGAACGTCCGCGCCCTGGCGTGACCGGGTCCCGCGTCGGGGCCAGGCGCGTCGGGTACCGACAAGGGGCTGCCCGCGGGCAGCCCCTTGTTCTTTGGTGACCCGCGCGTCGGGCGGTCAGGTGCGTTCCTGTCAGGTGCACTCTCTAGAATGCAGCCATGGTTCCCCACCTTGTCACCGCCCTGAGCGGGCCCATCAACGAACTCGAGCAGCGCATCCTCGAGTCGATGCCCGCCATCGAGCGCTGGTTCCGGCTCGAGTGGATGGAGCACACGCCCGCCTTCTACTGCTCGGCCGACATCCGCAACGCCGGCTTCAAGCTCGCCCCGGTGGCCTCGAGCCTGTTCCCGGCCGGGTTCGCCAACCTGACCCCCGAGATGCTGCCGCTGGCGGTACAGGCGGCGATGGCCGCCATCGAGAAGATCTGCCCGGAGGCCCGCAACCTGCTGCTGGTCCCGGACCGCCACAACATCAACCCGTTCTACCTGTTCGGGGTGCGCACGCTGGTGCAGGTCTTCCACCAGGCGGGCCTGAACGTGCGCCTGGGCTGCCTGGACGAGACGCTGAAGGCGCCGCGCGCGGTGCCGCTGCCCGACGGCGACGAACTCGTGCTCGAACCGGTGCTGCGCCAGCGCGGGCGGCTCGGCCTGAAGGATTTCGACCCCTGCACGATCCTGCTGAACACGGGCTTGCACGAAGGCATCCCGGACCGTCTTCAAAGCCTGCACGAGCAGTACCTGCTGCCGCCACTGCACGCGGGCTGGACGGTGCGGCGCAAGAGCCGCCACTTCCAGAGCTACGAGGAAGTGGCCAAGCGCTTCGCCAAGCTGCTGGGCATGGACCCGTGGCTGATCCACCCGATGTTCGCCAACGCCGGTGCGCTCGACCTGAAGGACGATGCGGGCATCGAGCCGCTGCGTGCGCACGTGGAGGCCATCCTCGGCAAGGTGCGGCGCAAGTACAAGGAGTACGGCATCGGCGAGAAGCCCTTCGTGCTCGTGAAGGCCGGCGACGGCAGCCACGCGATCGGCTGGATTTCGCTGCGCGACCCGCGCGACCTCGACGAGGCGCTGCGGCGCGTGCGCGCGGAGGCCGAGGCCGCCGGGCGCCCGGCGCCGCATGCCCACGAGATCATCGTGCAGGAAGGCGTGCCCACCTACGAGCGCATCAACGACGCGGTGGCCGAGCCGGTCGTCTACATGATCGACCGCTACGTGGTCGGGGGCTTCTACCGCGTGCATGCGGACGTGGGCATCTACGAGAGCCTGAACGCCCCGGGCTCGCATTACGTGCCGCTGGCCTTCGCGCAGAGCAACCACCTGCCGCGCCCGGGCGTCAAGCCCGGTGCCAGCGCGCCCAACCGCTTCTACATGTACGGAGTCATCGCGCGCCTGGCGATGCTGGCGGCCAGCTACGAGCTCGAGGCGACCGACCCCGAGGCCGAACTCGACGAGTGAGCGGCGAGCAGCAGGCTTGCTGCATCGCACAAATTGCGCTCCAATGTGGCACCCGGGTGAGCCCTGGGTGCATGCCCGGGCGAGCAGCGCCCGGCCTGCCTTGCCGGGCTCGGGCCCGCTGACGGCGACCCGCCAGGGCTCGAGACACGATGTCCTCCACCACCACTCCCCCCGCCGGCCGGGCGCAGCTCGGCCTGGCCGTAGCCGCCATCGGCGTCGTCTATGGCGACATCGGCACGAGTCCGCTGTACGCGCTCAAGGAGGTGTTCGCCGAGGGTCGCGTGCCGCTCACGCCCGACAACGTGCTGGGCATCCTGTCTCTGGTCTTCTGGATCCTCACGGTCATCGTCTCGCTCAAGTACGTCTTGCTGATCCTGCGCGCGGACAACCACGGCGAGGGCGGGCTCGTGGCGATGCTCGCGCTCGCCTCGCAGGCCGTGCGCGAGCGTCCGGTGCTGCGTACGCGGCTGCTGCTGGTGGGCATCTTCGGCACGGCGATCTTCTTCGGCGACGGCGTGATCACGCCGGCCGTGTCGGTGCTGTCGGCCGTGGAGGGCCTGGAGGTGGCGGCGCCGGCGCTGCATGCCTGGGTGGTGCCGGTCTCGCTCGTGGTGCTCACGGCGCTCTTTGCCGCGCAACGTTTCGGCACCGCGGCTGTCGGACGCTTCTTCGGGCCGGTGATGCTCGTGTGGTTCGCGGTGCTGGCCGGGCTCGGTGCGTGGCACGTGCTGCGCGCACCAGGCGTGCTCGCGGCGCTGTCGCCGCATCACGCGCTCGCCTTCATCGCCGCGCAGCCCGGCATGGCCTTCACGGCCCTGGGCGCCGTCGTGCTGTGCGTGACGGGCGCCGAGGCGCTCTATGCCGACCTCGGCCACTTCGGCAAGCGGCCGATCCGCCTGGCCTGGTTCGCGGTGGTGATGCCCGCGCTCGTGCTCAACTACTTCGGGCAGGGGGCGCTGCTGTTGGCCGACCCGCAGGCGGTGCGCAACCCCTTCTTCGAGATGGCGCCGGGCTGGGCGCTGTACCCGTTGATCGCGCTGGCCACGCTGGCGGCCGTGATCGCCTCGCAGGCGCTGATCACGGCGGCCTTCTCCGTCACCAAGCAGGTGATCCAGCTTGGCTTCCTGCCGCGTCTGCGCATCGCCCACACCTCAATCCGCGAGGCCGGGCAGATCTACGTGCCGGCGGTGAACTGGGCGCTCTTCGTGTGCATCGTCGTGGCGGTGGTGGCCTTTCGCTCCAGCGGCGCCCTGGCGTCGGCCTACGGCATCGCGGTGACGATCGACATGACCATCACCACCGTGATGACCTTCTTCGTCATCCGCTTCGCCTGGAAGCTGCCGCTGGCGCTGTGCGTGGCGGCCACCGGCGCCTTCTTCGTCATCGACCTCGTGCTCTTCGCGGCCAACGCGGTGAAGGTCCTGGAGGGTGGCTGGTTCCCGCTCGTGATCGGCGTGGCGATGTTCACGCTGATGACGACCTGGCAGCGCGGGCGCCAGCTGCTCGGCGAGCGGCTGCGCGAGGAGGCCATCGACCTGGACACCTTCCTGCAGGCCGTGTTCGTCAGCCCGCCCACGCGTGTACCGGGCACGGCCGTGTTCCTGAACGCCGAGCGCGGCTCCACGCCGTATGCGCTCTTGCACAACCTCAAGCACAACAAGGTGCTGCACGAGCGCAACCTGTTCGTGACGGTGCAGCACCACGAGGTGCCGTGGGTGGGCTTCGACCGACGCATCCAGGCCGAGTCGCTCGGCCACGACTGCTGGCAGGTCACCTTGCACTTCGGCTTCAAGAACGACCCGGACGTGCCCGAGGCGCTCAAGCTGCTGGCCCCGCGCGGGCTCGTGCTCGACGAGATGGACACGAGCTACTTCCTCAGCCGCGACACGGTGATCCCGACCTTCGCGCGCGGCATGGCGTTGTGGCGCGAGAAACTCTTCGCCAGCATGCACCGCAACGCGGCGGCCGCGGCAGACTTCCTGTTCCTGCCGGCCAACCGCATCGTCGAGCTGGGCTCCAAGGTGGAGATCTGAGCCGCGGCCAGCCTCGAGCCCCTGAACCCAAGCCCCTGATCCCGCGATCCCCTCTGGGAACTACCCCGTGAAGATCCTCTTCGTTGCCGACCCGCTCGAGTCCTTCAAGACCTACAAGGACTCCACCTACACGATGATGCGCGAGGCGCAGCGGCGCGGCCACCGCGTGCTCGCCTGCGAGCCGCGCGCGCTGCGCTGGGTGCGGGGTTCGCCCGTCACCGCGCAGGTGCGCGAAATCATGCTGACCGCGCGCGAGGACGACTGGTTCACGGTGGTGGGCGAGGCGCAGGACTTCGCGCTCAACGAGGCGCAGGCCGTGCTCATGCGCAAGGACCCGCCGTTTGACAGCGAGTACTTCTACGCCACGCATCTGCTCAGCCAGGCCGAGCGCGAGGGCGCGCGCGTGTTCAACCGCCCGTCCGCGCTGCGCGACCACCCCGAGAAGCTTGCCATCCTCGAGTTTCCCGAGTTCATCGCCCCCACGCTCGTGACGCGCAGCGAGGCCGACATCCGCGCCTTTCACGCGGCGCACCGCGACGTGATCCTCAAGCCCCTGGACGGCATGGGCGGCATGGGCATCTTCCGCGTCGGTGCCGACGGCCTGAACCTCGGCGTCATCTGCGAGACGCTCAACCGCGGCGGCGCGGCCACCGTGATGGTGCAGAAGTTCCTGCCCGAGATCGCGCAGGGTGACAAGCGCGTGCTCGTCATCGGCGGCAAGCCCGTGCCCTACGCGCTCGCGCGCATCCCGCAAGGCGGCGAGGTGCGCGGCAACCTGGCCGCCGGCGGCAAGGGGGTGGCGACATTGCTCACCGCGCGCGAGCGCGAGATCGCCGAGGCCATCGGCCCGGTGCTGGCCGAGCGCGGGCTGCTGCTCGTGGGGCTGGACGTGATCGGCGGCTGCCTGACCGAGATCAACGTGACGAGCCCGACGTGCTTTCGCGAGATCATGGACCAGGCGGGTGTGGACGTGGCGGCCCTGTTCATCGATGCGATCGAGGGAGCCCTGCAATGAGCAGCGATGTGGCCACCCCTGCCGGCGCCCCCGCTCCCGCTCCAGCTTGGGAGCCGTCCGAGGCGCTGCTCGCTCAGCTCGGGCGCGCGGCCCGCTTCGACGCCGAGTACGGCCGCGGGCTCGCCAACCACCTGCCGATGGCGCTGGCGAGCCTGGCGCGCCTGGGGGCCGACGGCCCGCGGCTGCAGGCTTTCGAGGCCGCGTATGCGACGCGGCTGCAGCCCGCGTCGCCGGCTCGCCCCTGGCCGGCTGGCGACGCGTGGCGCGGCCGCCTGGGACGCCGCGCCGCGGCACCGCTATACCGCAGCCTCTTCGCGGAGTGGATCGCCCACGAGGGCGCGGCCGATGTGCTCGCGCAGGTGTTGCCCGGGTTGTGGCCTGGCGTGGGAGCCGCGGCCTTTCACGGCCTGATCCGCACCGCCAGCGGCGTGCGCTGCGGCCATGTCGGCGAGGTGGCCGAGGGTCTGGCGTACTGGGCCTGTCGCTACCTGCCGCTGGGCGAGCTCGCCGAGGCTCCGCGCCCGAGCCGCGGCGGGCGCACGGACCCCGTGCCGCTGCTGCGCCGGCTGCGGGCGGGCCACAGCCAGGCGCGCCTGCTCTGGGAGCGCATGCGCGACGCGAGCCTGGACGGCACGGTGAACGCCGAGGTCTCGCGCCTGATCGTCACCGAGGACACGCCGCGCCAGCTCGCGCAGGCCGCCGCCCGGGCCTGCGCGGGCAGCGGCGACTTCGTCGCCGTGCACCTCGTCACGGCCACGCACGCGATGCGCGTGCTCAGCCGCTTCGTCGACGAGCCGCTCGCGGGCTGGCGCTGGTACTGGCAGGCCTACGCCCACGCGGTGGTGGCAGCGCACTTCGAGCGCCGGCCGGCTGCACCGCTGCGCACGTGGCAGGCCCTCGAGGAGGCGGCACGCGCGAGCGACGATGGGCACCTGATCAAGCTTGTGGACAGTTGCCGCGAGGAGGCGCGCACCTGGGGCGAGGCCGATGGGCAGCCGCTGTGGCGGGCCGCGGCCAGCCAGGTGCTGGGTGGCTGAAGCCGGCCGCGCCAGGCGGACAATGCGCCCATGGCGCTGATCTCCCTCACCGATGCCCGGCTGGCCTACGGCCACGTGGCGCTGCTCGATGGCGCCAGCCTCTCGCTGGAGCCCGGTGAGCGGCTGGCGCTCATCGGGCGCAACGGCACGGGCAAGTCCTCGCTGCTGAAGATCCTGGCCGGTCTGGAGCGGCTGGACGACGGGTTGCTGCAGCTGCAAGGCGGCCTGCGCCGCGTCTACGTTCCCCAGGAGCCCGTCTTCGCGCCGGGCGCCACGGTCTTCGAAGCCGTCTCCGAGGGGGTGGCCGCGGTGCGTGCGCTGCGGGCGCGCTACGAACAGCTGGCAGCCGGCTCGGCGCCTGCGACGAGCCCCGCCCCCGCGGGCCGGGCTGACCCTCGCGCGGGCTCGCCTGTCTGGCGCGAGGACCTGCCCGACCCAGAGCTCGCTGCGCTGGACCTGGACGCCTTGCAGTCGCGCATCGAGGCCCAGGACGGCTGGACCTGGGAGCAGCGTGTGCAGGAGGCCTTGCAGAGGCTGAACCTGCCCGCCACGGCGGTGGTGGACGACCTCTCCGGGGGCACCCGCAAGCGCGTGGCACTCGCGCGTGCGCTCGTGGCCCGGCCCGACGTGTTGCTGCTGGACGAACCGACCAACCACCTGGACATCCAGGCCATCGAGTGGCTGCAGGGGCTGCTCACGGCGGGCGGGGCGGCCGTGGCCGGCTCCGGCACGAATGCGGCCACCGGCCTCGTGCTCGTCTCGCACGACCGCGCCTTCATCGACGCGGTGGCCACGCGCATCGTCGAGCTCGACCGCGGCGTGCTGCGCAGCTACCCCGGCAACTTCGCCGCCTTCGAGGCCGCCAAGGCGCGTGAGCTCGAGGCCGAGGCGCTGGCGAACGCGCGCGCCGACAAGCTCCTCGCGCAGGAGGAGGTGTGGGTGCGCAAGGGCGTGGAGGCGCGCCGCACGCGCAGCGTGGGCCGCGTGGCCAGGCTGCAGGCGCTGCGCGCACGACGCGCCGCCCGGCGCGAGCAGCTCGGGCAGGTGCGCCTGGAGCTCGACGCCGGGCTCCCGCCGGGGCGCATCGTCGCCGAGCTGCAGGACGTGGGCATGCGCTTCGGAGAGCGCGTGCTCGTGCAGGGCCTGACGGCCACGATCCTGCGCGGCGACAAGGTCGGGCTGATCGGCCCGAACGGCAGCGGCAAGACGACGCTGCTCAAGCTCATCCTCGGCGAGCTCGAGCCCTCCGCGGGCCGGGTGCGCCGCGGCACGAAGCTGCAGGTCGCGTATTTCGACCAGATGCGCGCCGGGCTCGACCTGGAGGCGACGCTCGCCGACACCATCAGCCCGGGCAGCGAGTGGGTCGAGATCGGCGCCACGCGCAAGCACGTGATGAGCTACCTGGGCGATTTCCTCTTCGCCCCCGAGCGGGCGAACTCCCCCGTGCGCACGCTGTCGGGCGGCGAGCGCAACCGGCTGCTGCTGGCCCGGCTCTTCGCGCTGCCGGCCAACGTGCTCGTGCTCGACGAGCCCACCAACGACCTGGATATCGACACCCTCGACCTGCTCGAGGAGCTGCTGCAGGCGTACGCAGGCACCGTCTTCCTCGTCAGCCACGACCGGCGCTTCCTCGACAACGTCGTGACCAGCACGCTCGCCTGGGAGGGCGACCCCGCCTTCGGCGGGCAGGCGGGCCTGTGGCGCGAGTACGAGGGCGGCTACGAGGACTGGCGCGTGCAGCGCGAGCGCACACGCCTTGCCGTGTCGGCGTCGGCGTCGGCGCAAGGGGCGGCACCGGCCCCGGGCGGTGCGCCTGCGCCGCGGCCGGCGCCCGACGCCGCTCGGCCTGCGCCTGCTGGCGCAACCTCGGCCCCCACGCCCGCGGCCCCACGCAAGCTCAGCTACAAGGAGGCCCGCGAGCTCGAGCAGTGGCCTGCGCGGCTGGAGGCGCTGGAGGCCGAGCAGCGTGGTATCGACGCGCAGCTGGCCGACGGGTCGCTCTACGCGCGCGAGCCCCAGCGCGCCGCGGCGCTGCATGCGCGCCACGCGCAGATCGAGGAGGAGCTCCTGGCCGGTCTGGAGCGCTGGGAGGCGCTCGCCGCGCGGGTCTGACGGGGCGGCCAGACCGGGGCGGGTCCTGCCCGCAGTCGCTGGCGCAGTCCTGCCCGGTCCGCCGCGCCGCACCTCCCGTGCCTCCCGTTCGCTCCCGTTCTCTCCCGTGCGGCAGCCCGCGTCCCGCCCGCCGTGCGCTCAGCCCGCGTGGGCGGCCGGGTGGGTGCGCGAGACGATGAGCGCCCCCTGCAGGTACAGCCCGTTGAGCATCCGGGCCGCGCGATCCGCGTCCATGCCCGGCCAGCCGGCGATCGTGCGCAGGCTGGCGGCCTCGCGCTCGAGACGCTGCACGGCCGCGGCCATCGCGCCGGCCAGCCGTGGCGTGTCGAGTCGCATCCCTGGTACGCGGCGGCACGCGCGCGACCCGGAGAGTGCGGGCAGCACCTCGGCGCGCGGGCCGTGCAGCGCCAGGGTCCAGCCCAGCGCCGTGAGCGATACGCAGCGCCTCGCCTCGCCCGTCGTTGATTCCCCGATGGGCTGCGGCGGGCGCAGCAGCGCGGGCTCGACGTGCACGACCGTCAGCTGCGACAGCGGCAGCGCGTCGAACTGCTCCTGCTCGAGCGGGCTGTGCGCCAGGCGCTGCTGCGGGAAGACCGTCAACGGAACGATGTGCTGCCGGCACCGCAGGTAGATCGCCAGCGCCTGCACATGACGCAGGCTGGCCGCTACCACCGTCACCACGTCACCCCAGGGGGTCCGGCCATGCGGGCCCGGCTGGGGCCGCAGGTCCTGCCACAGCGAGGCGGGCAGGGCCGCCCGGCCGCCAGGGTCGGCGCGGTGCTCGCGCTGCACCTCGAGCCAGCCCGCGAAATCGCTGACCCGGTCGAGCTCGGGCTCATCCAGCGGCAGCGTGGTTGGAAAGACCATGGCCCGAGGATTGTGCGAACGCCACGGGCGCCGGCGCGGGGCCACGGCGCGGCGGTTGCAGGTTCGTGCTCCGAAGGGCGCTCGGCTAGACTGGCCCGGATGGCTGCTCATCTCCCCGAGGCACCGGCGGCACCGCCGGCACCGGCCGCCCCGGGCCCTGGCCTGCCACCGGCCAGCCAGGCCGACGAGGCGCGCGGCCTGCTGCTCGGGCTGGCGGGGGTGGTGATGTTCGCGCTCACGCTGCCCATGACGCGGCTGGCGGTGGGCGATGCCTCGCAACCGCAGCTGCCCCCAGCCTTCGTCACCGCCGGCCGGGCTGCGCTGGCCGGCCTCCTCAGCATCGCCTGGCTCGCCTGGGCGCGTGCACCCAGGCCCGCGCCCGGGTTGCTCGTGCCGATGGCCGTGTGCGCGCTCGGCACCGTGGTGGGGTTCCCATGGTTTCTGTCGCTGGCGCTGCGCCACGTGGACGCCATGCACGCCGCCGTCGTCACCGGCGTGCTGCCGCTGGCCACCGCAGTGGCCGCGGCGCTGGCGCTGCGCCAGCGCGCCTCGCCCGCCTTCTGGGCTTGCGCGGTCGGCGGCTGCGGCCTCGTGCTCGCCTTCGCCGCGCTGCAGGGTGGGGGAGCGATCTCCGCGGCTGACCTGCTGCTGCTTGCCGCGGTGGCCAGCGCGGCGATGGGCTACGTGGCCGGCGCGCGCGTGTCGGCCCGCATCCCGGGCGAGCAGACGATCTGCTGGGTGCTCGTGCTGAGCCTGCCCCTGACCGTGCCGGCCACGCTGCTCGCCTGGCCCGCCGGGCCCGCCAGCGCGGCCGCCTGGGGCGGCTTGGCCTACGTGTCGCTCTTTTCGATGTGGCTGGGCTTTTTCGCCTGGTACCGCGGCCTGGCGCTGGGCGGCGTGATGCGCGTGAGCCAGGTGCAACTGCTGCAGCCCTTCCTCGCGTTGCTGGCGGCCGTGCCGATCCTCGGCGAGCGGCTCGACCCCATGACGGTGGGCTTCGCGCTGGCTGTCGTGGCGGTGGTGTTCGTCGGCCGGCGGCTGCCGGCCGGACAATCGCGCCCATGACGAGCACGCCCACGACGACTTCTCCCATCCGGCGCCGGTTCCACCAGCTCGATGTCTTCACCGCCGTGCCCCTGAAGGGCAACCCGCTGGCCGTGGTGCACGACGCGCAGGGGCTCGACGAGGCTCGCATGGCCGCCTTCGCGCGCTGGACGAACCTCTCGGAGACGACCTTCCTGCTGCCGCCCACGCAGCCTGGTGCCGACTACCGCGTGCGCATCTTCACCCCGGGCGGCGAACTGCCCTTTGCGGGGCACCCGACACTCGGCAGCTGCCGGGCCTGGCTGGCCGCGGGCGGCCAGCCGCGCAACCCCGGGGTCGTGGTGCAGGAGTGCGCGCGCGGGCTGGTGCCGGTGCGCCTGGAAGGCGATGCGCAACGCCTGGCCTTTGCGGCGCCGCCTTGCACGCGCGAACCGGTCGAGCCCGGGCTGCTGGGGAAGGTCCTGGCCGCGCTGGGCCTGTCCGCCGCGCAGGTGCGGCAGGCGAGCTGGCTCGACAACGGCCCGCGCTGGCTGGCCCTCGAGCTGCCTGATGCTCAGGCCGTGCTGGCCCTGCGGCCTGACCATGCGGCGTTGAAATCACTGGCCAAGGTCGGCGTGGTCGGGGCGTACCCGCCGGGCGCGCCCGCACAGTTCGAGGTGCGCGCCTTCGCGGCCCCGCTCGGGATCGAGGAGGATCCCGTCACCGGCAGCCTGAACGCGGGCCTCGCGCAGTGGCTGATGGACGACGGACGCGCGCCGAGCGCCTACGTGGCTGCCCAGGGCACGGCCCTCGACCGTGCCGGGCGTGTGCACGTGTGCCGCGAGGCCGGGCAGACCTGGGTCGCCGGGGATGTGGCCGTCTGCGTGGAAGGCAGCGTCGAACTCTGAAGCACGGCACACTCAGCCCGCCATGCACACCCACCTCGACCACCTCGTCGTCGCCGCCCACACCCTCGAGCAAGGCGTGGCCTGGTGCGAGGCCACTCTCGGCATCACCCCTGGCCCGGGCGGGCGCCACCCGTTGATGGGCACGCACAACCGGCTCGCGAAGATCGCCACGCCGGCCTTCCCCGACACCTACCTGGAGATCATCGCCCTCGACCCCGAGGCACCCGCCCCGTCGCGCGTGCGCTGGTTCGGGCTGGACGAGCCTGGCCTGCGCGAGCAACTGCGCAGCGCCGGCCCGCGCCTCATCCACGCGGTGGCGCGCACGCAGCAGCTGGACATGCAGCGCTGGGCGCTGATCACGCTCGGCCTGCGGCCGGGCAATCCGATCCGCGCCGGGCGCGACACGCCCGAGGGGCCGCTGGCCTGGCAGATCCTGGTGGCCGACGACGGTGTGCTCGGCTGCGGTGGGGCGCTGCCCACGCTCATCCAGTGGGAAGGCCGCCACCCGACGCAGGCCATGCCCGACAGCGGCGTGAGGCTGCGCGCACTCGCCTTGCGTGGCGTGCCCGACCGCGCGCGCGAGCTCCTCAGGCTGCGCGGGGTCGATGTGCAAAGCGGCGCGGGCCCCGCCTTGCGTGCCGAATTCGACACGCCGCTGGGCCTTGTCGTGCTCGAGTCCTGAAGCTCGCAAGCCCAGAGCCCAGAGCCGGAAAGTCCGCGCCACACGCGCCTACCCCACACGCTGCCGCGCCTGCCGCTCAGCCCCCCCGCCGAGGAACCCACCCGTGACCGAAGAACTCTTCCGTGAAGACGCGACGCTGCTTGCCTGTGAGGCCACCGTGGTGGCGGTGGACGAGGCTGGCATCGTGCTGGACCGCACCGTCTTCTACCCGCTCGGCGGTGGCCAGGCCGGCGATGCCGGCACGCTGGTCGCCGAGTCCGGCGCGCAGCTGACGATCATCGACACCCGCAAGCACAAGACCCGGCCTGGGGCCATCGCCCACGTGCCCGCCGAGGGTACCGAGGGTGCCCAGCTCGCGGCCTTCGCCCCGGGCACGCGCGTGTCGGCCCGCATCGACGCTGCGCGCCGCCTGGCGCACATGCGTTTCCACACTGCGACGCACCTGTTGTGCGCCCTCGTGCCGCACCCGGTGGACGGCTGCTCGATCACTGCCGGCTATGCGCGGCTGGACTTCCACATGAACGAGCCGCTGGACAAGGACGCGCTCAACGCGGGCCTTGCGCGCCTGGTGGCCGAGGCGCACCCGGTTGCCCACCGCTGGATCAGCGAGGAAGAGCTCGACGCCAACCCTGGCCTCGTGCGCAGCATGAGCGTGCAACCCCCGCGCGGCCTGGGTCGCGTGCGGGTGCTCGAGATCTCGGGCGTGGACCTGCAGCCCTGCGGCGGCACGCACGTGGCGAACACGCGCGAGGTCGACGACGTCGTCGTGACGAAGATCGAGAAGAAAAGCGCAATGACCCGGCGCGTGGTGCTCGGGTTCGCTGCCCACACTGCGGGCGGCTGAGGGCCGTTGTCCGGGGAGGCCCCGGTCCGCCGCTCTTCGCTGCGCTTCACCACCCCCGCGCCGCCTGGTTCGGCGCGGCGTACCCGGCTCAGTTCGCGCTGTACTTCTCTGCCCGGAAGTCGTCGTGGCAGCCCTTGCAGCTGCCGCCCACGCCACCCATCGCCGCCTTGATGGCGTCGAGGTTGCCGGCCTTGGCCGCCGTCTCGAGCTTGGCAATCTCGGCCACCATCTTGTCGCCAGCCGCCTTGAACTTGGCCGCGTCCTTCCAGATCTCCGGCTTGGCGCGGTTGGGCATGCCCTTGTCCGTGCCTTCGCCGAAGGCCGCAAAGGGCAGCTTGGCCATCGTGCTGACGATGGCGGCGTTGTCGGCTGCCACCTTGGCGTCGAAAGGCGCGCGCCCCTGCGCCATCGCCCCGATGCGGCCGAGGTGCGCGGCCATCACGGTGAAGGCACTTTGGCGATACTTGATCGCGTCTTCGGGCTTCTGGAATTGCGCGAACGCCGAGCCGGCAAATGCGCAGCCGGCGGACAGAGCCAGGCAGGCCAACTTCTTCATGGGAGATGCTCCTTGGGGTGCAGGGGCAACGGGCCTGATGGCCGGCCTCCTGTGCGCATGGCCACGTGCCAGGCGGGTTTCAGACTCCCGCGCAGTGTATGCGGCCCCCGGGATTCCTGCAGATCGGCCACTCGGGTTAAGGTTGAGCCTGCTCACCGCATTCCTGGCCCTACGAGCCTCGCCCACGATGACCGCTGCCCGCCCGATTCGCATCTGGGACCTGCCCACGCGCGCCTTCCATGGGCTGCTCGCGCTGGCCGTGGTCGGCTGTGTGGTCAGCGCCAAGATCGGCGGGGCGGCCATGGTCTGGCACTTCCGCCTGGGCTACCTCGTCTTCGGGCTGCTGCTCTTTCGCGTCATCTGGGGGCTCGTCGGCGGGCGCTGGTCGCGCTT
>JBDKFA010000226.1:0-9260 GCA_039798945.1 Pseudomonadota bacterium | reverse complement strand
CCACGGTCATCCTCGCCAAGACGAAGAAGGGCTACGGGATGGGCGGTGCAGGCGAGAGCCGCATGACCGCGCACCAAGCCAAGAAGCTCGACCTGGACGCGCTCAAGGCCTTTCGCGACCGCTTCGCGCTGCCGCTGACCGACGACGACCTCGCCTCGCTCAGGTTCGTGCGCCCCGACGAGGCGAGCCCCGAGATGCGCCACCTGCGCAAGCGGCGCGAGGCGCTGGGCGGGCCGCTGCCGCTGCGCAACGGGCACGCGCCCGTGCTCGCGTTGCCGCCGGTGGCCGCCTGGGGCAGCTTCGCGCTGCGCCCGGTGGGCAAGGAGATGAGCACGACGATGGCCGCCGTGCGCATGCTCGGCAACCTGCTCAAGGACCCCGTACTCGGCCCGCGCATCGTGCCCATCGTGGCCGACGAGGCGCGCACCTTCGGCATGGCCAACCTCTTTCGCCAGGTGGGCATCTACGCGCCCGAGGGCCAGCTCTACGAGCCCGAGGACCGCGACACGATGCTGTGGTACCGCGAGACGCGCGACGGCCAGCTGCTCGAGGAGGGCATCCACGAGGCTGGCGCGATGAGTTCGTGGATCGCCGCTGCCACCGCCTACAGCGTGCACGGCCTGCCGATGCTGCCCGTCTACATCTACTACTCGATGTTCGGCTTCCAGCGCGTGGGCGACCTGATCTGGGCCGCGGCCGACCAGCGCGCGCGGGGCTTCCTGTTCGGCGCCACGGCCGGGCGCACCACGCTCGGCGGCGAGGGGCTGCAGCACCAGGACGGCTCGAGCCTGGTGGTGGCCTCCACGGTGCCCAACTGCATCGCCTGGGACCCGGCCTTCGCGGGCGAGCTCGCCCTGATCCTCGAGCACGGCATGCGGCGCATGCTGGTGGAACAGCGCGACGAGTTCCACTACGTGACGATGATGAACGAGAACTACGCGATGCCCAACCTGCCGGGCGAGGCGGCGGGTGGCGAGGTCGAGGCGTCGGTGCGCGAGGACCTGCTCAAGGGCATGTACCGGCTGCACGTCGAGCCGGTGCCGGGGGCGGCCGCGGGCACCACGACGGGCGCGGTCGCTTCATCCGGCGCGCCGACTGCGGCTGCACCGCAGCTGCGCCTGCTCGGCTCGGGCGCCATCCTGCGCGAGGTGATGGCTGCGGCGAAGACGCTGGCCACCCAGCACGGCGTGGCCTGCGAGGTCTACAGCGTGACGAGCTTCTCCGAGCTCGCGCGCGAGGCCGCCGCGCTGCAGCAGCTCGACCGCGACGAGCCGCAAGACTGCCCGCGCACGAGCCACGTCGCGCGTCTGCTTTCCGGCCCCGCGCCGGTGGTGGCCGCCACCGACTACGTGCGCGCCTGGCCGCAGCTCATCGCCGAGTACGTGGGCGCGCGCTACGTGACGCTCGGCACCGATGGCTTCGGGCGCAGCGACACGCGGCAGCGGCTGCGCGAGCATTTCAAGGTGGATGCGGCGAGCGTCGTGCGCGCGGCGTTGGCCGTGCTGCGCTGACGCAGCCAGGCGCTTGCCGGTCTGGCCGGAGTCGGGCCGCCGGTCTACGCCCATTTCCGCCAGGTGGTGCCCCACCTGCGGTCGCTTCGGGTGCGCATCGACGTCGAGCGACGGCCCAAGCTTGACACGGCTGGGTGATCTGGTGGCCAATCCCTTCCGACACGCCCGGAGCCGCGGCGGGCGGGTCGATTCGAACCTCGCTGTGGCGGCTGCCGGCTGCCTGAAGGAGCACACTCGATGCGTCTGCAATGTCGAACTCCAGTGGTCTCGGCCGTGGCCTCCTCGGCCCTCTTCGCGGTGCTGGTCACCAGTGGCTGGGCGCGGCCTCCGGCCGGCCAGCCCGACGAGCAGCCCGCCGTGAAGGCGCCCGCACCAGCGCCGGCTCCGGCCCAGACGCAGGCGGCCAGTCCGCCCGCGCGACCCTCGGGGGGCGACGGCGGCGGGGGGTTCAATCCGGGCAGCGGCGGCGGGGGCAGCGGGTACAACCCCGGCAACCCCGGCCAATCCGGCTCCAGGCCTTCCTACGGCTCCGGCTCCAGCGGCGGGGCCAACCCCGGGCACGGCAGCGACCCCCACCCCGGCCAGGGCGGGGGCTACAACCCTGGCCACGGCGGCCCCAACCCTGGCCATCACGCCTCGGGTGTCTGGAACGGTCACGAGGGCGAGGGCTGGAACCCGGGCAACTACTACCGGCCGGCCGTCATCCAGGGGTGGGTGCGCCTCGGTTCGGCGGAGGCCGGAAAGGGAGCGGACAAGGACATCATCCACGCCTACGGCAACTACCGTTACTCGGTCATCAAGCTGTGCGTGCGGCGAGCGGACGTGAGATTTCACGAAGCTCGGGTCATCTTTGCCAAGGAAGGCCAGCAGGACCTGCGTCTGAACCGCAAGGTCTCTGGCGGCTCCTGCACGCCCAACCTGAACCTCAGGGGTGGGCGCCGCACGGACATCCGCTACGTGTACCTCTACTTCCGCCAGGCCGACGACATCCTGAATTGGCGGACCGCCGAGGTCGACCTCTATGCGCGGTGACGGCTGGCGAGGAGGCGCGCACGGGTGACATCGGGCACCGGGCGCCCAGCCCCTGGGCAGCCCCTGAGCAGCCCTGAGCAGTCGCAGGGCTGCCGGCGGGCACACTAGCATCCCGTGGCCGAGCGGCCGGGACAAGCCTTCGAGGTATCGAGCATGTGCAACAACTGCAACCCCAAGTTCATGGCCTTCATGCGCGCCTACGGCGGGCGCCGCGACACGCTGCGCCGCCTCGGTGCGGGCATGCTGTTCACGGGGTTGCCCGGCCTGTCTGCGGCCGCCGCGGCCGCTGCAGCCGCGCAGGCGGCCAAGCCCCTGGCGGCCGCGTCAGGGGGGCCGGCCGACACCATCTTCCTGGCGCAGCGCATCCACACCATGGCGGTGCGGCCTGCGCCTGCGCAAGCCATCGCGGTGCGGGGAGGCCGCATCGTCGCGGTGGGTTCGAAGGCCAACGTGATGGGCCTGAAGGGAAGCGCCACGCAGGTCGTCGACTTCGGCGACATGACGGTGCTGCCCGGCTTCGTGGACCCGCACATGCATTCCAACTTCTGCGGGCTGCGCCCGTGGCTGGACGTGGGCCCCTTCACGACGAAGGACATGGACGAGGCGAGGCGCAAGATCGCCCAGGCCGCCGCAGCCGCGGGCCCCGGGCAGTGGGTGCAGGCCAAGATGCTCGACCCGTCCCTGATGCCCGGGCGGCCGCTCACGCGCCGTGACCTCGACCAGGTGGCCCGCGACGTGCCGGTCTTCGTGCTGGAGTCCAACGGCCACGTGGCCTACGTGAACTCCAAGGCCATCGAGCTGGCCAAGGTGACGAAGGACACGCCCGACCCGCCGCAGGCGCGCTTCGGCCGCGACGCCGACGGCGAGCTCAACGGCCGGCTCGACGAGCCGCCCGCCTTCCAGCCCTTCGTGTCGGTGCTGCCCAAGCCGAGCCCTTCGGAGTTCGTGGGCTTCCTGCGCGCGGACCTGGACGACGCCTCGGCGCGTGGCTGCACGGCGCTGCACGACTGCGGCATCGGCGGGCTCTACGCCGAAGGCGACATCGCCCTCATCGAGGCGGCGATGAAGACCGACCCGGGCGTGCGCTATGCGGGCATGCTCGTCTCCACGCACATGAAGAAGTGGCGCGAGATGGGGCTGCGTCCCGGCGTGCATTCGCCGCGCTTCACCTTGAACGGCATCAAGGCCTGGTCGGACGGCTCGAACCAGGGCGGCACGGGCTACCAGCGCCAGCCCTACCTGGGCAGCAGCAACCGCGGCGCCCTGAACTACAAGCCCGAGGAGATCGAGCAGGTCGTGCGCGAGGCACACGAGGCGGGCTGGCAGCTGGGTATCCATGCCAATGGCGACGCGGCCATCGACGTGACGCTGGACGCCTTCGAGCGCGGCACGCGGGGCGAGGGCGGGCACAAGCTGCGCCACCGCATCGAGCACTGCAGCATCCTGCACGACTCCCAGATCGCGCGCATGAAGAAGCTCGGCATCTCGCCGTCCTTCCTGATCGGCCACGTGCACTTCTGGGGCCGTGCGTTCCGAGACCGGCTGCTCGGCCCCGCACGTGCGGATCGGCTCGACCCCTGCCGCTCGGCGCTCAAGGGCGGGCTGCGGATTTCGCTGCACTCGGACTACAACGTCACGCCGATCGACCCGCTGCGCTGCGTGCAGAACGCCGTGCTGCGCGACATGCGCGAAGGCGGGGGCGTGCTCAACGCCGCCGAGCGCATCACGCCGATGCAGGCCCTGCGGGCGGTGACGGTCGACGCAGCCTGGCAGTGCCACCTCGACCACCTGTGCGGCAGCCTGGAGCCCGGCAAGGCCGCCGACCTCGTCGTGCTCGAGAAGGACCCCACCACCGTGTCCCCGGACGCGATCCAGTCGGTCAAGATCCACTCCACCTGGCTCGACGGGCGGCGGCGCTACGCGGCCTGAAGCCGGGGCGGCAGGGGCGTAGCCGGCGCAGCGACAATGCTGCCCATGAGTCAAGGGCCACCTGCCGATCGTGATGCTGCCGCGGCGGCGACGCAGGCGCTGGAGGCGGCGATCAGCACGGTGGGGCGGGCTGTGGCGGCGGTACGGCCGGACGCGGCCTGGCCGCCCGAGCGGGCGGCTGACCACGTCAATCAGCGGCTGCACACCCTGTGCGCCGATACGGCGCACATCGCGCACCTGCGGCTGGCCGTGCGCCGGTTGCTGGCCATCCCCGCCCAGCACGCATTCTTTGCCGAGGCGGGCTTGCGCAGCGCCAAGGGCTTTGGGCTGGAACTGGCCTCGCGTGTCGGGCAGCGCCTGTTACCGCTGCCTGCGCAGGGCGGGTCCTACCACGACGTGGTGCAACGCGTGATGCACGCGGACGACCACCGATGGCTCGCCCTCGTGACGCCGCAGACCTGGGCGCGCTTGCTGCAGGCCCTGGCTCCCGCGGCCGACGATACCGGCTGCGCCATTTCGCGGCGCAGCCTCGCCGAGGCCGCGCGCATGCTGTCGTACCGGCTCGCGGGCTGTGCGCTGGACCGCGAACTGCTGATTGCCGAGCCTGCGCTGGAGCGGCACGAGTCGCCGTTTCTCGCCTTGAATGCGCTGCTCGTGCCGGCGCTCGAGCAGCCGCGCACCGCGGGTATCGCGCTGTCGCACGAGCAGTGGCGCGACGCCGAGGTGCTGCTGGCCCAGTGCGAGACGGCGCTGGCGCACGTACGCCGGCGTCTGCGGGAGATCGGCGTGTCGATCCGGCTGACCTACCTCATCGCCCGGATGGACCAGCTCGTGACGCGGCTGCGTGGGGTGCTGGCGGCGCTGGCCGAGCAGGCCTCGTGCGAGGCCATCGCGGCGCTGCTGTGCGAGCTCATCGCCAGCGCGCAGGGGCACCGCGAAGTTGGCCGCTACGTCAGCGAAACCGTGAGCCTGCTCGCGCGCAACGTGACCGACCACGCGGCGCGACATGGCGAGCACTACATCGCCCAGGACCGCTCGCAGTGGCTGCATATGGCGCGCGCGGCGGCCGGTGGCGGCGTCGTCATCGCCGGCATGGCGCTCGTCAAGCTGCAGCTCGCGCTGCTGCACCTGCCACCGCTGACGGCGGGGGTCGTCTACGGGCTGAATTACGGGCTCGGGTTCGTGCTCATCCACATGCTCGGTTTCGTGGTCGCCACCAAGCAGCCGGCGATGACGGCCGCGGCGATCGCGAGCACGCTGGAGGACACGCCGGCCAAGCGGCTGGACAGGCTGGCCGACCTCGCGCAGAACACCGTGCGCACCCAGTTCGTGGCCGTGCTCGGCAACGTGGGGCTGGCGTTCCCGCTGGCGTGCTTCATCGCGCTCGGTTGGGCCGCGCTGTTCGGCGCGCCCGTTGCCCCGCCGGAGAAGCTGCACAAGATGCTCGCCGAGGTGCACCCGCTGGCCAGCGGGGCGCTGTTCTTCGCGGCCATCGCGGGTGTGGGGCTCTTCCTGTCGGGGCTGGTGGCGGGCTACTTCGACAACCAGGCGCGCTACCTCGAGCTTGGCGAGCGCGTGGCGCGATCGCCCCGCTTCGCCTGGCTCGGCAGCGATCGCGCGCGGCGGCTCGGCAGCTATGTCGACGCCCACTACGGGGCGATCCTCGGCAACCTGTTCTTCGGCATGTACCTCGGCCTCGTGGGTGCCGTGGGTGTGCTGACCGGGCTGCCGGTGGACATCCGCCACGTGGCCTTCTCCAGCGCCAACGTGGGCACGGCGCTTGCTGCCCTCGGCTGGCAGGATGTGCGGGCGGCGTTACCCTGGGCGCTGGCTGGGGTTGTCGGTATCGCCGTGGTCAACCTGGCCGTGAGTTTCGCCCTCGCCCTGTACGTGGCGGTCAAGTCGCGCCAGCTCGGCTTTGCTCAGCTGTGGCAGCTCGCCGGTGCGCTGGCGGTGCGCTTCGCGCGCAGCCCGATGTCCTTCTTCCGCGCTCCTTAGGCCGCCGTCCTCCACCCGTCACAGCCCCCGCCCGCCGCCCCTTACGGCGCGGCTCCCGGTCGCCGCGCCGGCGGCTCGAACCACTTCTCGGGAGGCACGACCACCGGCTGGGCCGGCTGGTCGAGGAAGTGGGGCGACATGATCTGCACCCCGTGGGTGTTGAACTCGTCCTGGATCTGCGCGTGCAGCGCCGAGACGATGGCCACCCGGTCGAGCGGCCTGTCGATGTGGGCGAAGAGCTCGTACTCGACGTAGTAGTCGCCGAGCGCACGCTGGTAGGCGAAGGGCGGGGGTACGGTGCGCAGACCCGGCGTGCGCGCGGCCGCGGCCTCGAGCATCGCATGCACCTGGCGCCAGGGCACGTCGTAGCCGATCGTGACCTTGGTGGAGACGAGCGAGCCCTGCTCACCGGCGAGCTTGGAGTAGTTGTGGACGTTGTTGGAGGTCATCACGCTGTGCGGCACGGTGATCTCCTCGTTGCGCATGTTGACCACCTTGACGGCCAGCGCCCCGACCTCGCTGACCACGCCCTCGACCCCGTTCACGGCGATGAAGTCACCCTTCTTCAGCGAGCGCGAGTACACCACCACGAGCCCGCTCATGAGCTGCGTCACCACACCCGTGGAGCCCAGCGTGATCATCAGCCCGAACAGCACGCTCAGCCCCTTGAAGGCGTCCGTCTGGGCTCCCGGCAGGTAGGGGTAGGCCGCCGCCAGCGCGAGCCCCCACAGGAGCAGGTTCGCGACGCGCCGCGTGGCCTCCACTGTCTCCGGGTGCAGGAAGGGCACGCGCAGCCGGCCCGCCTGCACGTGGCGCAGCACCGTGCCGAGCACCTCCTGCACGGCCCGGGCCACCAGCAGCACGACACCGACGGTGAGCAGCCCCGGCACGGCGTCCATCACGCCGGTGGCCAGCCACACCCCGAGCTGCCGCACGAAGCCGGCCAGGCGATCCGCCCAGGGCAGGCTCCACGGAAAGGCATCGAGCACCAGGATCGCGCCGCCGTAGGCGGCCGCCGCCAGCAGGAACCAGACCGCGGCGATCATCAGCCGCAGGCCGAGCAGGCCCGCGTAGACCCCCACACCCGCCTGGGTGCCCAGCGCCAGGTGATGCGCGCGCTCCAGCAGGCGGCGGTGGGCCCCTGTGGCCAGCCACCCGAGTGCGAGCCCGCCCACGATCACGGCGGCCACCACCGTGATGCCTTGTGCCCACACGAGGGGCGCGGACTGGGCCAGCCGGGCCCGGGCCGCAGCGGCCACGGCTTGCCTCGCACGCTCGCCCGCCGCGGCAAGCGGCAGGTGCTCTTCCGGGTCCAGGTCCGTGGCCAGCAGCGTGAACACCGGGTTGTCGCCCACGAGCAGCAGCATCCCGGCCGCGCCGTCCACCGTGGAAGGCTGCAGCCGCGCCGGCTGGGCCAGCTCCTGCGCTGACAGGGCCGCGAAGCGCCGCTGCGCCCGGGCCACGCGCTGCGTGGGGGTCAACCCGGCCAGGCTTGCACGCAGCTCGACGATATCGCGGTTGAAGAGCACCAGGGCTTCCGGCGGCGCAGCCGAAGCCGCGGTGGCCGGCCAGGCTGCGAGCAGCCCCACCCACGCAGTCAATGCACACAGCAAGCGGCGCATGCCTTCCTCCTGAAGCCGATGACCGGCCTCGTATGCTAGCGGCGCTGCCCGGTGCCGGCCCGATGCGGCCGGCTTGAGGGCGTCGCCGGGCGCTGCGCCTGTGGCGCACGCACCGAGCCTGCCCCATCCGCCCCACCCACCCCACCCGGCGCAGCCAGCGCGCGCGCGATGCGCTGGCGCGCCACGCGTGGCTTGGGCACCGGGAAGTCCCACCACATGCGCACGTCCTCCTCGAGCCCGAGGCCGTGCATGTAGTTGTAGATGGCCTTCTTCAGCCCCACGCCGAGTGCGTCGTGGTCGGTGCCGGTGGGGTCGGTGAAGGCGATGTCGTTCTTCGCGAAGGCGGGCCACGGCCCCTGAGGCAGCGGGTGCAGCGTGATGCCGTAGTCCTGCGGGTGCTGGCCCACGGGTGAGTGCACGGTGCAGGTGAAGCGGTGCCAGAAGCCGCTGTGCAGGCAGCCCTCGGCGAAGAGCTGGCGTACGAGCTCCAGCGCGTCCACCGTGTCTTGCACCGTCTGCGTAGGAAACCCGTACATCAGGTAGGCGTGCACGAGCACGCCCTGGTCGGCGAAGGCCTTGGTCACGCGCGCGACCTGGTCCACCGTGACGCCCTTCTTCATCAGCGCAAGCAGCCGGTCGCTGGCCACTTCCAGGCCGCCGGTGATGGCGATGCAGCCGCTTGCGGCCAGGCGCTGCGCCAGTTCGGTCGTGAAGGTCTTCTCGAAGCGCACGTTGCCCCACCAGCTGATGCGCGTGCCCCGGCGCAGCAGCTCGTCGGCCAGTGCCTTCAGCGCCTTGGGCGGCGCGGCCTCGTCGACGAAATGAAAACCGCTCTGCCCCGTCTCGGCGACGATCGCCTCGATGCGGTCGGCCAGCACCTGCGCGCTGGCCGTCTCGTAGCGGCCGATGTAGTCGAGCTCCACGTCGCAGAAGCTGCACTTCTTCCAGTAGCAGCCGTGCGCCACCGTGAGCTTGTTCCAGCGCCCGTCGCTCCAGAGCCGGTTCATCGGGTTGAGCATGTCGAGCAGCGACAGATACTTCTGCAGCGGCAGGCCGTCCCAGGTCGGCGTGCCGACCTCCTCGAAGGGAATGTCCGGCTCGCCGGCGTTGAAGTAGCGCACCTCGCCGTCGACGCGGGCGTAGGTGCGCACGAGGTTGAGGCGCGGAC
>JBDKFA010000225.1:0-4466 GCA_039798945.1 Pseudomonadota bacterium | reverse complement strand
TCGCCAGCGCCGGGGCCACGGAGTAGGCCGCACGCAGCGCGCTCGTCATCTGGGCATCGGGCACCACGCCGGCGCCATAGCCGACCCAGCTGAGAATGCCGCCGACGAGCACGCCACCGAGGGAGTCGCCGATCTTTCCGGTCGAGATCAGCAGACCCAGCAGCAAGCCCGTACCCGCGGCGGAGGCCTGGGAGAGATCGATCGTGGCGGAAAAGATCACCAGCGCGTAGATGCCCAGGCCCAAGCCCCACAGCGCGTTGACGGCCGAAGCCGCCTGCAGCGCCCCGGGCGATGTGGTGGGCCAGATCAGCAGCGAGGCCAGGAACATGATGCCCGCCCCCACCGCGAGCACCCACAGGCGCGGGTAGCGGCGCGTGCCCCAGGCCGCCAGGGCCGACCCGCAGAGCATGGCGACCATGAAGCTGCTGTAGAGGAAGGACATGGAGGCTTCCTCGGCACCCAGCAGCAGCTTGTTCATGTACGGCGTGAAGGTGGCGGTGATCGACGAGGCGACGTAGACCGCGAAGTTGCTGACGATCAGCGCGCCGGCCGCGCGGTTGCGCCAGGCGGCACGCAGGGCCTCGCCGAGGCCGACCCTGGCGTGGGCGTCGGCCTTGGCCGCACCGACCTTGAAGCGCCGCGCCGTCCACGCCACGGCGACCAGGCCTGCTGCGCCTGCCACGCTCAGCACCACCGCCATCGCCAGGTAGTCCTTCCCGCCTTGGCCCGACAGACCGATCAGCAAGGGCCCCACGGCGCCCGCACACAGGCTGCCCGTGGCCTGCCCCACGACGCGCAGGGCCAGCGCGCTGTCGCGCCGCGCGGTACCGGCCTGCTCGAAGTCGTCGGCCAGCGCCACCTGGCTGATGAAGTAGGCCATGAAGGCGCTGGAGTGGACGATGAGCATCGCGATGACCAGTACAGCCGTCCACGAAGGTGCCTGGCTCGGCAGCATGAAGACCGTCACCACGGAGACCGGCAGCACGGCTGCGGTGCCGAGCAGCACCCGGCCGCGATGTCCGGTGCGGGCAGCACTGCGGTCGGCCCAGGCGCCGATGAAGGGATCCATGAAGATGTCCCACACCTTGGGCGCAGTGACGACCAGCGTGGCCAGCGCGACGCCGAATCCCACCGACTCCGTCAGAAAGTACATCAGCAGGGCCTGCACGGGCCAGCCCAGCAGGTTGACGCCGAAAGAGCCCGCGCCGTATCCGGCCAGGCTGAGGGTGGATCGCATGGGAGCCTTGATGCTCAGGAGTGCAGGCTGGCCGGCGCTTCCGCCACATCCATCAGCCGCTCAATCAGGAACGTCATCCGCATGGCCATCAGGTTGGGCCTTTGAATCGGGTCGCTCACGCCGTGCCCGCCCGCCTCGGACTCGAGGTAGTACACGGGGGCGCCGACGTCGATCAGGCGATGGGCGAGCTTGCGCGCGTGACCCGGCCCCACCTTGTCGTCGGTCGTGGCCACCGTCACCAGGAATGCCGGGTAGTCCACGCCAGATCTCACCGTGTGAACCGGGGAATAGGCGCGCAGCCACCGCGCAGCCTCGGGCTCCTTCGGGTCGCCGTACTCGTCGATCCACGCCGCACCCATGCCCATCTCGGGAAAGCGCAGCATG
This sequence comes from Pseudomonadota bacterium, assembly GCA_039798945.1. GTDB lineage: Bacteria > Pseudomonadota > Gammaproteobacteria > Burkholderiales > Burkholderiaceae_C > Rubrivivax. The sequence goes on along the minus strand of JBDKFA010000225.1, from coordinate 2,845 downwards.
TCGGCCAGCGGCACGTCGCTGACGATGGCGCCGTACAGGTCGGGACGCTGGGTGCCGGCCACCGCTGCCAGCAACCCACCGTTGGACATTCCGAACACGCCCAGGCGCCGGCGGTCGGTGAAGCCGCTGTCGATCAAGGTCTGAGCCACGGCATGGAAGTCGTCGTAGGAGGTTTGGCGTTTGCCGCGCATGGCGGCTTGATGCCAGGCCGCCCCGCCTTCCCCCCCGCCACGAATGGCTGGCACCACGAGCGCACCTCCCCGGTCGAACCACAGCTTGATCGTCGCACCACCGTAGCGGGCTCCCTCGAACCCGGCGTTGAAGTAGGCCGGGGTCCAGCAGACGCCGAAGGCACCGTACCCCGCCATCAGTGTGGGGGTGGGTCTGCGCATGCGCTGCCGCGGAGCGATCAGGAAGAACTCGATCGTCTGGCCGTCCCGGCTCGAAGCCTGGCGCACCTCCACCTGCAAGCCGCTGGCGTCCATCGCGGGCGCTGCGACGGTCAAGGGGACGCGGGACCCGTCGAGGTCCCGCAACTCCTGTGTCGGCGGCACCAGAAAGCCACTGCGCATGACCACCAACCGGTCCGTGTCGGGACTCGCGTCGACCACCCGCGGTGCCTCCCCTGGCTGAGGTGGGACCAGCGTTTGCACGTGCCAACCCGACACATTGCGCTGCGCCGTATCCACCCGCACGCTCAGGCCTTGGCGCACCAGCAAGGCGACGGCACTGCGCGTGGCCTTGAAGTCAGACGTGCTGTCCACCACCTCTCCCGGGCGGGCGAGGCACACCACCTCGACCCCCATTTCGTCCTCGTCGCCGTCGGTGTCCAGGCGCACCGCCACCACGCTGTCCGCGGGCACCGTCTTGCCGCCCAGATCCGCAGGTGCCGCCAATTGCGCGAACACATGCGTGGCGTTGGCACCGAACGACATCCTCAACTTGGCCGGTAGGGGGAGCTTGCGCGTCGTGCCATCGGCACGCACCAGGTGCAGCACGAAGTTCGAGTAGTCCAAGGCTTGCGCCACCACCGCACGGCCCGGTACGCCCGTAGGCACCGTCATGAACAGGGGATGCGTCGAGTCCAGTCGCAGCACGGGCCTGGCTTGCCTCACCGGTGTGCCACGCTGCCAGAGCACCGCCTGGGCTGGCCACCCGGTCAGGGTTGTGGGCGCACCGTCCAGGGTGTGACCCAGCAGCAGCGTGTCGGCATCGAACCATGCGCCGACGGTGCGGGACGGCGGGAGCGAAAACCCTTCCGGCACGAACTCGCCCTTCACCAGGTCGAACTCACGCAACTCTGTTTCGTCTCCCCCAGCCTCGTGCAGGTGGAGCAGGCAGCGTGTGAATGCGGGCAGTCCGCAGGCGGCGACGGTCCACTCGAGATCGAAGTCCTTGCCCTCGCGTCGACCGAGTTCACCGATATCCAAGACGGTGCACCACGGCCCGGTCCCCTCGCGAAGCAGGGGGGCCGTCTGCAGAAGCCCCTTGGGGTACTCAGCTGTCTTGTGCAACCGCACCACATGCTGACCCGCGAGCCTGATGTCAGCCACCTGCCCAGCCGTCCGGTTGAGTTCGGTCAGCTCGTCCAGCAAGGGCTTGAAGCGAGGCGAGGACTGCAGGGCCATCGCAGACCGCTGCGTGGCCGCACGGGCCCAGTTCAAGGCCTCTTCGGAATGAGGGGGCTCCAGCCAATGAAGTTCATCCACCGCTGCCCGTGCCTGTGCATCCGGTGCCACTGGGCCTCCCATGGCCGCTGCGGTCATGACAGCCCAGGACGCGAGACACCCCAGGAGCGCGGCGTGTCTCCGGTTACACGGACATCCGATCGCATACCGGGCTCGAGGCTCAATGGCGCACGCTGACAAACGCACCCACGGTGCGAGGACGCCCGATGGCGGCGGCCACAGGGTAGAAATTGGTGGTCAGCGTCTCCACGAAGCGTGTGTCGGTGGCATTCTTCGCATAGAAATTCAGGTCCCAGCTGTCCCAGCGCAGTCCGGCGCGCAGGTCCAGCGTGGCGAAGGCCGGCAGGCTCAGTCGCTCCCGGCCGCGGCCGCGCACGAAGTTCTCCTTGCGTTCGCCGACGTGGCGAAGCGACGCGCCTACATAGGCCCGGGAGGCGCCGATCCCGGCGAACTCATAGTCCGCGCTGGCCGAGGCGCTGAAACGCGCACTGTTGGGCAGGATGTCGCCGCTCAGTCCGCCCACGGCCGGGGCATCGCCTGCGAGCCTGGCGTCGATCAGGGCGGCATTGAAACCCAGGCTCAGGCCGTCGATGGGTTGTGCGGCGACGCTCGCCTCCAGGCCCTGGCTCCTGGCCTTGCCGCCGTTGCCGATGAACGCGAAGGTGTTGACCGTGCTGCGGATCTGGACATCGCGCCAATCGATGTAGAACGCGGACAGGTCGAGTCCGAAGCGGCCGTCGACCGAGGCGGTCTTGAGACCCGTCTCGTAGCTTGTGAGCTGGTCAGGATTGAAGGTGCGGCTCGCACCGGCGGCGATGCCGGCAGGCGACAGGGAGTTCGGGCCGCCCGGGCGGCTCGCGTTGGCGATACGGGCGTAGACCATGGTCCGGCCGTCGACCTTGTAGCGTGGGGCCAGCATGAAGCTGTTGAAGCTGGCGGACTGGTCGAGCTTGAAGCTGCCTCCCGCAAACAGGCCACCGAGTTGATCTGTGGCGTGGGTGCTGTCACGGGTCAGTCGCAAGCCGACGCCGATATCGAAGGACGGCGACACGAAATAGCGGGCGTTGCCGTAGACGGCCTTCTGCGTGTAAGTGCCACGCAGGTCATCCAGGAACAATAAGTCGAAGGGGGCAGGCGCCACGACGCCCTGTCGGCTG
>JBDKFA010000224.1:0-2881 GCA_039798945.1 Pseudomonadota bacterium | reverse complement strand
TTCATCGTTCATGGCGACCGCAGCAAGGACGCGAGGCTGCAGCATGGCGACGCACTCGTCTTTCTGCCGGCCGGCCCGCGCGTGGCCGTGACGGGTGCCACGGATGTGCCAGCAGTGTTCGAGCTGAAGGGCACAGGGGAAGCCTTGAGCGATGTCCTGGCACTCAGTGGAGGAACCAAGGCCACCACACAAGCCTCACGAGCCCAACTTGAGCGCATCGACCCCACGCGACCGCGCGCACAGCGCCTCGTGCAGGCGCTGGATCCGCGAGCGGCCGCAAGGCTGCCACTGGCCGACGGCGACGTGGTGACCCTCTTCGACGTCGAGCCTGAGTTCGCCAATGCGGTGACGTTGCGCGGCAACGTCGCCCGCCCGTTGCGCTACCCCCACAAGCAGGGCATGCGAATCAGCGACCTGATCCCGGAGCGAGCGGCCCTCGTCACCCCCGACTACCACCTGCGCAAGAACCGCTTGGTGCAGTACCTCGAATTCGACCCGCTCAAGGGATTGCCTGCGGGCGCCACGCCCGAACAACGTGCGGCGGCCCTGATTCGCTCGGGTGCTTCCATGCGCCTGCAGACAGAGCGGGTCACTTCGGAACGGGTCACCAACGACGTGCGCAACCTCGTGGACGAGCCCAACTGGGAGTACGCCACGGTGGAGCGCCTCAATGCCGACCGGATCACGCTGAGCCTCAACTCATTCAACCTGGCCCGGGCGGTGGTCGACCGCGACCCTGCACACGACCTGCTGCTCCAGCCCGGCGACGTCGTCACCATCTTCAGCAGCCGGGACATTCGTGGGCCTCAGAGCCGCGGCACCCGGCTCGCCCGCATTGAGGGCGAGGTGGAAAGGCCAGGGGTCTACCAGCTGCTGCCCGGCGAATCGCTCCGCGACCTTGTCACCCGAGCGGGTGGGCCGACGGCGCAGGCCTACCTGTTTGGCATGGAATTCACGCGAGTCACTACAAGGGAGAAACAGCGCGAAGCACTGCAAGGTGCCGTGCGTCGTCTGGAAGCCACGCTGTCGGCCGCCGGAGCCAAGCAGCTGGCCAACCTCTCCAATGCCGACGCGGCCACGGCAGCTCGCCTGCAGCTGGCAGAGGAAGAATCGCGACGAAGCCAGCTGAACCGCCTGCGAAGCCTGGAGCCCACGGGCCGCATTGCCTTGGAACTCCGCCCCGACCTCAACGACGTACGCGACATACCCGAGGTGCCTCTGGAAGACGGCGATCAGGTTTCCATCCCGGCACGCCCTGGCTTCGTCTTTGCCGTCGGCTCGGTTTCCAACGAGAACGCCATCTTGTGGCGCCCCGGCCGTACGGTGGCCAGCTACCTGAGGACGGCTGGCGTCAGCCCCGAGGCCGACGATGCCAACATTTTCGTCGTCAGGGCGGACGGCACGGTGATTCACCGGCGCGACAGCGGCGGCTGGCTCGGCAATTCCTTTGACAAGCTCGAGCTGGCTCCGGGTGACTCCATCGTGGTGCCCGACCTTTCCAACCGCGAGACGGTGTGGTCGGCTTTCGTGCGAGGGGCGAAGGACTGGACGCAGATCCTCTCGAACTTCGGCATCGCCGCGGCCGCCATCAAGACGCTGCGCCAATGAGTCCGGCAGACCCGTCCACCCTGCCCGAGCCGTCCGTGGCCGAAGAGCGGCCCGGCGTGAGCGTGCTGGACCTGCTGATCGCACTTGCCGAACGGATTCGCCTGCTGGCTTTCGGCTCTCTCGGGGTGGGCGTGGTCGCGCTCGGCATCGCCTTCGTGGTGCCCCCCGTCTTCACCAGCCGCACCGTCATCGTCCCACCTCAGCAGCAGCAAAGCTCGGCGGCGATGGCGCTGCAAAGCCTGGGTGCTCTGGCTGGTGCAGCGGGTGCCGCCGCCGGGGTACGTAACTCCGCCGACCAGTACGTGGCGCTGCTGCAGAGCCACACCGTGCAAGACAGCCTCATCGAGCGCTTTGAACTGCGCAAGGTCTATGACGTGGAATTCAAGATGCAGGCGCGACAGGCGCTCATCGAGAACTCCCGAATCAGCGCCGGGCGGCGCGACAACTTCATCACGATCGAGGTCGAGGATGAAGACCCCCAACGGGCGACCGACCTCGCCAATGCGTATGTTGAGGAACTGCGCAAGCTCACAGCCCGGCTGGCGCTCACCGAAGCCCAACAGCGCCGACAGTTCTTCGAAGGCCAATTGCAGGCCACCCGCGAGAGGATGAGTGCATCCCAGAAGGCGCTGATGGCTTCGGGGTACAGCGAAGGGTCGATCCGAGCCGAGCCACGCGCAAGTGCAGAAGCCTTTGCCAAGCTGCGGGCTGAGGCCACCGCTGTCGAGGTGCGCCTGCAGGCCCTGCGAAGCTATCTCAGCGACAACGCCCCCGAGGTGAAGATCGCCGCCAGCCAGCTAGCTGCCCTGCGCGGGCAGCTAGCCCGGTCCGAGGCTGGCAGCGCCCAGGGGCAGGCCAACTACATCGATGCCTACCGCGAGTTCAAATACCAGGAAACCCTTTTCGAGCTTCTTTCGCGTCAGTTCGAGGTCGCGCGCCTGGATGAAAGCCGGGAGGGAGGCCTCCTGCAGGTGGTGGATCCTGCCAAGCGCCCGGAGAAGAAGTCGAAGCCACGTCGTGCAGTCATCGCCGTCATGGCAACACTGGTGGCATTCCTGCTACTGGCGGGCTGGGTGATGGGGCGCGTCGTGGTCTCTTCAATGCGGCGTGATGCCGAGGTGGCCGAGAAGCTGGAGCGGTTGGGGACGGCCTTGCGGCTGCGTCCGAGTGCACCAGTGAGGGCCCGGCAGACCCGGCCTTGAGATGATTTCTGAAGGAGGAGGCTCCAGGATCGTCGTCAGCCCTGCAGCCCTACGGCCTTGCTGTCAGCGCG
>JBDKFA010000223.1:0-21243 GCA_039798945.1 Pseudomonadota bacterium | reverse complement strand
GGCAGCGGGTTGTCCTTGATGTCGTGTGTGGTTTGCATGCGCTTATTGTGTGGCAAGCCACAGGGGTCAGCCGCAGGGACAAGAAAAAAGGCCCTCGAATGGGGCTTTGTGCTCGGGGGGTCGAGAAGTCTCTGACGCGCTTGCGGTACTCGTGCGTGCGGGTGTCGATCTCGACCTCGTCGCCGCTCTCGACGAACAGCGGTACCGAGATCTCGAAGCCCGTGCCCACGAGCTTGGCCGGCTTCATCACCTTGCCCGAGGTGTCACCCTTGACGGCCGGCTCGGTGACGATCTCGCGCACCACCGTCGTCGGCAGTTCCACGGAGATGGCCTTGCCGTCGTAGAAGGTGACTTCCACGGGCATCGAATCCTCCAGGTACTGGATCGCGTCGCCCATGTTGTCGGCCTCGACCTCGTACTGGTTGTACTCGGTGTCCATGAACACGTACATCGGGTCGGCGAAGTAGGAGTAGGTGCACTCCTTCTTGTCGAGGATGATCTGGTCCATCTTGTCGTCGGCCTTGAACACGACCTCGGCCCCGCCGCCGTTGAGCAGGTTCTTCATCTTCAGCCGCACGGTGGCGGCGCCGCGGCCGCCGCGGCTGTATTCGGTCTTGAGGACGACCATCGGGTCCTTGCCCTGCATGATCACGTTGCCGGCGCGGAGTTCCTGGGCGAGTTTCATGGTGTCGAGCCCTGTGGCTGAGGCTGGTGAGGCTGGAAGGGGCGGGTCGCCGAAGCCGGAATGGGCCGCAGGGGGTCGACTCGCAAAGCCCTCGATTCTAGCCTGCGGCGTACGCCCGGGTCGAGGCAAACGCCAGCAGTTGCGAGACGAGGTCGGGCTGTGCCGCCAGCCGGGCCCGCCACGCTCGCACCGCCTCGCCCCAGGGGCCGAGGGGCGGCAGGCGGAGCGGGTGCAGGGCGGCGCCGCGGGAGCCGCCGTTCCACGCCCGCCACGCATCGGCCAGCGGCGCGGCCACTGCGGCAGGTGCGTCCAGATCGGCGAGCATCGCCTCCACCTTGGCCGCGTGCACGCCGTCGTGCTGCGGGTACGCCTGCCACAGGAAGGGTACGCCAGCCCAGATCGCGCGCACCAGCGAGTCCTCGCCACGCACCGTGCACAGGTCCGCGCACCACAGCAGGCGGTCGAAATCGTCCTGCGTGAACCAGGGCAGGGCGTGCACGCGGGTGCCAGGCGCCCAGTTGCATCCCGTGGCCAGCTGCTGTGCGGGGCCGGGGGTGAGGAGCATCAGCAACGGGCCCGCACCGGCTGCCTCCTCGAACGCCGCGGACAGTCGCGTGAAGGCTGGCTGGTCGTCGTAGCAGAACACGACCAGCACCCGCTCCCCCGGCCGGCGCGCCAGCCCGTGCGCGCCGAGCCAGGCATCCCGGTCGAAGGCCGCACGTGCCTCGAGCAGGCCCGGCTCCCGCAGCAGCCCTCCGGTGGCGGGGTTGAACCCGGGGAAGAAGAACCAGCGCGTCAGGCCGCTGGCCGGCCCGTGGAACTGGGGCGAGGGCAGGGCATGGCTGCGCGCCACCCAGGGCTCGGCGCTGAGGTACTCGACGTCGATCCACACCGGCGCAGGCCCTTGCGCCGGGCCGGGAGCGGAGGAGCCGGCGGGCGGCGAGCCGGCTGCGCGCGCAGCCAGGCGCCTCAGCACTTCACCCGGTACGTCGCAGCCGAACGTCTCGACCACGACGTCCGCGGGTTCGATCGCCGGGAACGGCTCGGGCCAGCGTGCCCATTCGACTCCTGGCGCACCTTCGGGCGCCATCCAGGCCAGGGGCCCCGGCTCGTCGATCCACAGCCGCACACGCTGCCCGCGTTGCGCGAGACCCCGCGCCAGGCGCCAGCTCACCCCGACGTCGCCCAGGTTGTCGACGACGCGGCAGAAGATGTCCCAGGACAGGCTGGCGGGGGAGGGCAGCAGGACGGGCGAGGTGCGCGGGATGTGCGGCGTGAGGGGATGCGGGGCAGGCACCGGGGCATTATCGGCAGGCGCGACAATCCCGCCCGACCGCCAGAGGTCCCCTTCGCCCGACCGTGAACGCCGACCCGCCCGACAACTCCGACACGCCCGCCAGGCTGCACGCCGACGTGGCAGCGCTGCCCGGCCGACCGGGCGTCTACCGCTTCTTCGACGCGCAGGGCCAGGTGCTGTACGTCGGCAAGGCGCGCGACCTGCGCAAGCGCGTGTCCAGCTACTTCCAGAAGGACCATGGCGGCACCCGCATCGGCGTGATGGTGGCGCGCATCGTGCGCCTGGAAACCACCGTCGTGCGCACCGAGGCCGAAGCACTGCTGCTCGAAAACAACCTCATCAAGGCGCTGAACCCGCGCTTCAACATCCTCTTTCGCGACGACAAGAGCTACCCGTACCTGCTGCTCACGGGTACCGCTGCTGCCGAGAGCGGCGACAGCGTGCCGGAGACGGCCACGCAGCGCTTCCCGCGCGTGGCGTACTACCGCGGCAGCGTCGACCGCCGCCACCGCTACTTCGGCCCGTATCCGAGCGCGTGGGCGGTGAAGGAGACGATCCAGCTCGTGCAGAAGGCGTTCCAGCTGCGCACCTGCGAGGACACCGTGTTCGCGAACCGCTCGCGCCCGTGCCTGCTGCACCAGATCCAGCGCTGCTCCGCCCCCTGCGTCGGGCTCGTGTCGGCTGCCGACTACGCACGCGACGTGCAGGACGCCGAGGCCTTTCTTCGCGGTGAGGCCGACGCCGTGCTTCAGGCGCTGCAGCAGCGCATGGTGGCCCATGCCGAAGTGCTGGCCTTCGAACAGGCTGCCCAGGTGCGCAACCAGATCAGTGCACTGTCGCGCGTGCTGCATCGCCAGGCGGTCGACGAGAGCAGCTTTTCGGCCGGTGACCGTGACGTGGACATCCTGGCCGTGCAGGTGCAGGGCGGGCGGGCCTGCGTGAACCTGGCGATGGTCAGGGGCGGGCGCCACCTCGGCGACCGGCCCTACTTTCCGGCCCACGTGGAGGAGGGCACCGCCTGGGAGCGCGCGGCAGTCGAGGCTGAGGCACCGGTGGAGGTGCAGGTGCTCGAGGCCTTCCTGGCGCAGCACTACCTGGCGCTGGTGCCGCCGCCGCTGCTGGTGGTGAGCCATCCGGTCGCCCCGGCCCTGCTCGAGGCCTTGTCCGAGGCCTCGGGTGTGCGTGTGCGTGCGGTGCACCAGCCGCGCGAGCAGCGGCGCGTGTGGCTCGAGATGGCGACCACCGGGGCCGGCCTGGCACTGGCCCGGTTGCTGGCCGAGGAAGGCTCGCAGCGTGAGCGCACGCGGGCCCTGGCCGAGGCTCTGGACCTCGATGCGGCCGAGGACCTCGAGCGCCTGCGCATCGAGTGCTTCGACGTCAGCCACACGGCGGGCGAGGCGACCCAGGCGGCATGCGTCGTCTACGAGCAGCACGCGATGCAGCCGGCCCAGTACCGTCGCTACAACGTCGAGGGCGTGACCCCGGGCGATGACTACGCGGCCATGCGCCAGGTGCTGCTGCGCCGTTACGCGCGCCTGGCCGAGCCGGCCGCCGAGCTCTGCGCCGAGTCCTCCGCCGAGCCCGCTCCGAGTCGCACGCTCGAGCCTTCTACCGAGGCCGGCCCCGGATCGAGCGCATCGGCCGTGGCCGAGCCCGTGGCCGCCGCCGCCGCGTCGTCGACCGGCACGACGCGTGAGGCCGCACGCTCCCGTGCGGCACGTATGCCGGACCTCGTGCTCGTCGACGGCGGACGTGGTCAGGTCTCGATGGCGCGCGAGGTGTTCACCGAGCTCGGCCTGGACCTGTCGCTGATCGTGGGCGTGGAAAAGGGCGAGGGGCGCAAGGTGGGCCTGGAGGAACTGGTGTTCGCCGATGGCCGACCGAAGGTGGCGCTGGGCCGCGACTCGGCTGCGCTGATGCTCGTGGCGCAGATCCGTGACGAGGCGCATCGCTTCGCCATCACCGGCATGCGGGCCCGCCGCGCCCGTGCGCGCACCGGAGGCAGCCGCCTGGAGGACATCCCCGGCATCGGGCCGAAGCGCCGCGCACGGCTGCTGCAGCGCTTTGGCGGCGTGCGGGGCGTGGTGGGCGCCAGTGTCGAGGAACTGGCCAGTGTCGAGGGTGTCTCGCGCGAACTGGCCGAGGAGATCTACCGTGCCTTGCATTGACGTTGTCCGGGACGCGGCGCAGGCCGCGGCACGTTTCGGTGGCACCAGGCGTCGCCTGGCGGGCGCAGCGGCGTGCCTGATGGTGCTGGGCCTGGCGGGCTGTGCAAGCCGCACGTCGCCGACGCCGGTGACCCCGCCGGCGCCGGCCGTGCCGACTGCCCCGGGGAGCTCCGGGCCCGGCGGCGCCACCGCGAACGTGCCGGCGCCGCCGGGCTTGCGGCCGTCACCCACGCCATCCACGCCACCCCCCCCATCCGTGCCGCCCGCTGCGCCGCCGACGCCCGCTCCAGCTGGCCCCCGGGCGGGAGCCGCCTTGCCGCCGCCCATGCCGGTGCGCAACTGGGAGGACTACCGCCTGCAAGCCGCGCGGCGCCTCGTCGCCGCGCACCCGGGGGGCAGCTACATGGGGCGTGTGCCCGACGTGCTGCTTGCCATCCCTGTGCTGGAAGTCGAGCTCCACGCCGATGGGCGGGTACGCGAGGTGCGGGTGCTGCGCCAACCCGGCCAGGCCCGCGACACGGTTCAGCTGGCCATCGCCGCTATCCACCGCGCCGCGCCTTTCGGCCCTGTGGGCCACCTGCCGCGGCCGTGGCGCTTCACCGAAGCCTTCCTGTTCGACGACGCGCGCCGCTTCAAGCCTCGCAGCCTCGATTGAGCAGGCCTGCTCCCCGAGGGGCGGGCAGTGAAGGCAGAATGCGGCCCATGTTCTTCACCCTGCCGACGCTGCTGACCTGGGCGCGCATCCTGGCGATCCCGCTCGTCGTCGCGATCTTCTACCTGCCCGTCACGGTGGGCCACCAGAACCTCGCGGCAACGGTGCTGTTCGTCGTCATCGCCCTCACGGACTGGCTCGACGGGTGGCTGGCGCGGCGGCTCAACCAGACCTCCGCCTTCGGCGCCTTCCTCGACCCCGTGGCCGACAAACTGCTCGTGTGCGCGACACTGCTCGTGCTGCTGCAGCTGGACCGCGTGAATGCCTTCGTGGCACTCGTGATCGTCGGGCGCGAGATCTCGATCTCCGCCTTGCGCGAGTGGATGGCGCAGATCGGCGCCTCGCGCAGCGTGGCGGTGCACCGCGTGGGCAAGTTCAAGACCGTCGTGCAGATGGTGGCCATCCCCTTCCTGCTCTTCGACGGCCAGCTCTTCGGCTTGATCGACACGCGCCAGTGGGGCACGGTCCTGATCTACGTGGCCGCCGTGCTCACGATCTGGTCGATGGCCTACTACCTGCGCCGCGCACTGCCCGAGATCCGGGCCCGCGCGCAGTGAGTTCCCCCGTGGCCGCAGACGACGCGCGTCGCGCGGCGCTGCTGGCCGTGATGCCGGCGGTCTTCGTGCTCATCTGGAGCACCGGCTTCGTCGTCGCCCGGCTGGGGATGCCGCACGCACCGCCAATGACCTTCCTCGCCTGGCGCTTTGCCTTCTCGGTGGCGGCCTTCCTGGCGTGGATCGCCTGGGCTCGGGTGCCCTGGCCGCGCGATCCCAGGCAATGGGCCCACCTCGCGGTGGTGGGAGTGCTGATGCACACCTGCTACCTCGGCGGCGTGTGGGCCGCGGTGAAGGCCGGCATGTCGGCGGGCACGGCCGCACTGATCGTCGGGCTGCAGCCGATCCTCACCGCCTTGTGGCTGTCCAGCCGGCAGGCCACCCAACGTGCGACTCCAGCGCAGTGGCTGGGGCTGGTGCTCGGCCTGGCCGGCCTCACGCTCGTGGTGTGGCGCAAGCTCGGCCTGGGCGAGGCGAGCGCTCCCACCATCCTGCTGGCCGTGGGGGCGCTGCTGGGCATCACCATCGGCACCCTGTACCAGAAGCGACACGTGAAGCCCGCGGACGTGCGCACGGCCAATGCGATCCAGCTCATGGCGGCGCTCGTCGTCGCGCTGCCGCTGGCCGCGCTCGAGACCGAGCCGGTTCAATGGGTGCCGCAGATGATCGGTGCCATGGCCTGGTCGGTGCTGGTGCTGACGCTGGGCGGCAGTTCGCTGCTGGTGCTGCTCATCCAGCGCGGCGCTGCCACACAGGTCACGAGCCTGCTGTACCTGGTGCCGCCGTGCACGGCCGTGATGGCCTGGCTGCTCTTCGGCGAAGCCCTGACCGGCCTCGTGCTGGCCGGCATGGGGCTCACCGCCCTGGGCGTGTGGCTGGTGGTCCGGCAGGCCCGACCCTGATGTAACGTGACGCAGACCCTTCGAGGAACGACCCCATGACGACATCCCCCGTACGCATTGCCGTGATCGCCGGTGACGGCATCGGCCAGGAAGTGATGCCCGAGGGCCTGCGGGCGCTCGACGCGGCGGCTCGCCGCTTCGGCATCGCCTGGCATCCCGACACCTTCGATTTCGCCAACTGCGACTACTACGCCCGGCACGGGCAGATGATGCCCGACGACTGGAAGGAGCGCATCGGCAGCCACGACGCGATCTTCTTCGGTGCCGTGGGCTGGCCTGCGACGGTGCCGGACCACGTGTCGCTGTGGGGCTCGCTGCTGAAGTTCCGGCGCGAGTTCGACCAGTACGTGAACCTGCGCCCGGCGCGTCTGATGCCCGGCATCCGCTCGCCGCTGGTGGACCGCCAGGGCCAGCCGCTCGCACCCGGGGCGATCGACATGCTGATCGTGCGCGAGAACACCGAGGGCTAGTACTCGGCCGTGGGCGGGCGCATGTACGAGGGCACCGAGCGCGAGATCGTGATGCAGCAGACGATCATGTCGCGCCAGGGCGTGGACCGCGTGCTGAAGTTCGCCTTCGAGCAGGCGATGCGCCGGCCGCGCCGCAAGCTCACGTCGGCCACGAAGAGCAACGGCATCGCCATCACGATGCCCTACTGGGACGAGCGCGTCGATGCCATGTCCAAGGCCTACCCGGAGGTGGCGGTGGACCGCTTCCACATCGACATCCTCACCGCGCACTTCGTGCAGCGCCCGCAGCACTTCGACGTGGTGGTGGCGAGCAACCTCTTTGGCGACATCCTCTCCGACCTCGGCCCCGCCTGTACCGGCACCATCGGCATCGCGCCTTCGGCCAACCTGAACCCGACCCGGCAGTGGCCGAGCCTGTTCGAGCCGGTGCACGGCTCCGCGCCGGACATCGCCGGGCGCGGAGTGGCCAACCCGATCGGGCAGATCTGGTCGGCCGCGCTGCTGCTGGACTTCTTCGGCCACCGCGCGGCGCACGACGCGATCGTCTCGGCCATCGAGGCGGCATTGGCCGACCCGCACGCCCCGCGCACGCCGGACCTGGGCGGGCACGCGGGCACGGCGGACGTCGGCCGCGCCATCGCCGCGAAGATCGCCGGCGCGTGAACGAGCTTGCGCATAGAATCGCGTCCCTCCGAGGGCGCCCCTCCAACCCTTCCTTACCCTGAGCCAGGGAGACGACGTGAACAAGAGCGAGATGATCGAGCACATCGCCCAGCAGGCGGACATTTCCAAGGCTGCTGCCGCGCGCGCACTGGAGGCCCTGATCGGTGGCGTCAAGTCCACGTTGAAGAAGAGCGGCAGCGTCGCCATCGCCGGCTTCGGCACCTTCACCGTCAGCAAGCGCGCGGCGCGCACGGGGCGCAACCCGCGTACCGGGGCCTCGATCAAGATCAAGTCGGCCAAGGTGCCGAAGTTCCGTCCCGGCAAGGCCCTGAAGGACCACCTCAACTGAGCTTGCCGCGCACGGCGCGGGTGCTTAGCTCAGCTGGCAGAGCGGCGCCCTTACAAGGCGTAGGTCGGCGGTTCGATCCCGTCAGCACCCACCAACCCCAGAAGGCGAACCGCGGTTCGCCTTCTTCGTTTCCACCGCGTTATCCTCTGGGCCGCACTCATCGGTCTTGACCATGTTCGAATTTGTTCGCGCGCACACCAAGTTCTTCCAGATCGTTCTTGCGGTGCTGGTCTTCCCGTCGTTCATCTTCTTCGGCGTGCAGGGCTACTCGCGCTTCTCCGATGCGAGCATGCGAGAGGTGGCCAAGGTCGATGGCCGTGGCATCACCCAGGCCGACTGGGACCTCGCGCACCAGCGCTGGCTCGACCAGATGCGCCGCCAGATGCCCGGCATGGACGTCAAGGTGTTCGACACCGCGCAGGCACGCCAGGAAACGCTCGACAACCTCGTGCGGGACCGCGTGATGCAGGCTGCGGCGCAGAAGGCCAACCTTGCACCCGGAGACGAGCGGCTGCAGCGCATCTTCCGCACCGATCCGCAGCTTGCGCCCCTGCGCAACCCCGACGGCAGCATCAACAAGGAGCTGCTGGCCGCGCAGGGCTTGAGTTCCGAGGGCTTCGCCGAGCAGCTGCGCGCCGATCTGGCGGTGCGCCAGGTGATGGCCGGCTTCGGTGCGGCCTCGATGCTGCCGAAGGCGGTGGGCACGCAGATGCTCGACACCTGGCTGCAGCGGCGCGAGATCGAGTTCGAACGCTTCCTGAGCGCGGAGTTCGCCGGCCAGGTCAAGCCCGACGACGCGGCGCTGGAGGCCTGGTACAAGGCCAACGAGGCGGCGCTGCGTCTGCCCGAGCAGGCGCAGATCGAGTACGTGGTGCTGAGCCTGGACGGCTTGAAGGCCGGCCTGGCCGTGCCGGAGGCCGAGGTGGCGAAGTTCTACGCCGACAACGCCGCACGCTACACCGCCCCCGAGGAGCGCCGCGCGAGCCACATCCTCATCAACGCACCGAAGGACAAGCCCGCTGCCGAGCGCGAGGCGGCGCGCAAGAAGGCCGAGGAGCTGCTCGCACAAGTCCGCAAGACGCCGGCGAGCTTCGCCGACGTGGCCCGCAAGAACTCCCAGGACCCCGGCTCGGCCGAGCGCGGTGGCGACCTCGACTTCTTCGCCCGCGGCGCGATGGTCAAGCCTTTCGAGGACAAGGCCTTCTCCATGAAGGCTGGCGAGATCAGCGACCTCGTGGAGACCGATTTCGGCTTCCACATCATCCGCCTGGACGCCGTGCGCGGCGGCCAGAAGAAGCCGCTGGCCGAGGTGCGGGCCGAGATCGAGGGGGCGCTGCGCACGCAGGAGGCGCAGCGCAAGTTCGCCGAGGCCGCCGAGCAGTTCACCAACACCGTCTACGAGCAGTCCGACAGCCTGCAGCCGGTACTCGACAAGCTCAAGCTCACCAAGCAGACGGCCACGGTGCTGCGCACGCCGTCGCCCGGGGCACAGGGCCCGCTCGCGTCACCGAAGCTCCTCGAGGCCGTGTTCGGCACCGAGGCGTTGAAGAACAAGCGCAACACCGAGGCCGTGGATGTCGGCGGTGGCCAGCTCGTCTCCGCGCGCGTGCTCGTGCACACCCCGGCGCGCACCCCGCCGCTGGCGGACGTGCGCGACCGCGTGCGCGAAGCCGTGGTGCGGGAGCGTGCTTCGGCGTTGGCGAAGGAGGCCGGCGAAGCCCGGCTCGCGGCGGTGCGCAAGGACGCTTCCCTGGCGCTGTCGCGCAAGCTCGTCGTGGCCCGCAACCTGCCGCAGGACCTGCCGCGCAGCGTGCTCGACGAGGTGCTCAAGGCCCCGGCCGACAAGCTGCCGGCCCCGGTGGGCGTGAGCCTCGGCAAGGAGGGCTACGCCGTGGTGCGGGTGCTCAAGGTGTTGCCGCGAGAGGTGGACGCCAAGACCGAAACCGCCCTCACCGAGCAGCTCGGGCAGCTCTGGGCGGCTGCCGAGTCTGCTGCCTACAACGAGGCCCTGCGCCAGCGCTTCCGCGCCGAGGTCAAGCCGGCGGCGAAGGCGGCTGCGGCAGCCGCTTCGGCCCCGGGCTCGTGATGCGCGGCGATGCTAGAATATAAGGCTCTGCGGTGGCTGTAGCTCAGTTGGTAGAGTCCCAGATTGTGATTCTGGTCGTCGTGGGTTCGAGTCCCATCAGCCACCCCACCTGAACCCTGCTGCTGCGCACCCGGTGTGCGCACAGCCCCGGTGCTCACAGCACCCGGATGCGCGAAGCCTGCAAGCCCTTCAGGCCCTGCGTCACCTCGAACTCCACGCGCTGGTGCTCGGTCAGGCTCTTGAAGCCGGTGCCCTGGATTTCCTTGAAGTGGGCGAAGAGGTCCTTGCCGCCGTCGTCGGGAGCGATGAAGCCGAAGCCCTTGCTCTCGTTGAACCACTTCACGGTTCCGGTTTGTGTCGTCATGTCGATCTTCCTGTCGGGAGTGTAGGCTGGGGTGGGAA
Source organism: Pseudomonadota bacterium (assembly GCA_039798945.1). Taxonomy (GTDB): domain Bacteria; phylum Pseudomonadota; class Gammaproteobacteria; order Burkholderiales; family Burkholderiaceae_C; genus Rubrivivax. The sequence goes on along the minus strand of JBDKFA010000223.1, from coordinate 10,955 downwards.
AGATGCCCCAGCTCTCGCCGGTGCAGTGGAGCAGTGCCCAGGCATGGGCACCGATTTCAGGGGAGGCGGGCCGACGCAATGTCGTCAACGTCGCGGCGGCGGGCGGCTCATCGTGCCTTGCCGTTCGAGGTGGCGGAACGTGATGCGCCCGCGGCTCAGGTCGTAAGGAGAGAGCTCGAGCGACACGTTGTCGCCCGCCAGAATGCGGATGTGGTTCTTGCGCATCTTGCCGCCGGCGTAGGCCACCAGCTGGTGGCCGTTGACCAGGGTCACGCGAAAACGCGAGTCGGGCAGGATCTCGTCGACGACCCCCCGCATCTCGATCAATTCTTCCTTGGCCATCAGGGGCCCTTTCGGAGTTGGGGGTGGGGGAAGGCGTGGAGGCAGGCCGGCACAGTCCTGGCGCCGGGCACGCGGCAAGGGGAGGCGATGGGAAACCTTTCTGGGCGGCCGGCCACGTCGGGCGGGCTGCCGTGCTGACTGACGGGTTGCGCCGTGAGGCGCGCGGGCGGCGAATGAACTCGGTCCGGGGGGCGTGCTCGCAGGGTCATTCGCTGCGAGACAGGCTGAACCAGTTCGGATCGACCGGCGAGGCAGTCAGGGGAGAGCTGGCGCGGGGAGGAGACCCACTCATCGAATCGGGGCAGATGCGGCGCGCGAACCTCGCAAGAATCTCGCAACCCACGACCTGTACCGACTCATCGAGTATACCGCGGGGGCGCACGCTTCCTGCCGCCCACGCGGCGACCCGGCCAGCCGCACGGCCGCAGCCGGTCCCCGGGCCGCTGGTCAGGCCGCTGCTGGCACCTGGATCCGCTGCGTGTCGGCCACGCCGCCGGCGAACGCGAAGTTCACCTCGGGCGCCAGCCCGCACGCGATGCGCGCGATGCTCTTGCCCGAGCCGCAGGAGTGCGTCCAGCCGAGCGTCCCGTGGCCGGTGTTCAGGAACAGGTTGGGCAGCTTGCTGCGGCCGATGATCGGCACGTTGCTCGGCGTGGCCGGACGCAGGCCGGTCCAGAACTGCGCGCGCTCGGTGTCGCCGGCGCCAGGGAAGAGCTCCTCGACACGGCGCACGATGGCCTCGCAACGCACACGGTTGAGGTCGCGGTCGTAGCCGTTGAGTTCGGCCGTGCCGGCAATCCGCAGCCTGTCGCCCAGGCGCGAGAAGACGAGCTTGTACTCGTCGTCGGTCAGCGACACCTGGTGCGCCATGCGCTCGTCCTTCACGGGCATCGTCACCGAGTAGCCCTTGGCCGGGTAGATCGGCAGCCGGATGCCCAGCGGCGCCGCATACAGCGGAGACAGGCTGCCCATGGCGAGCACGTAGGCGTCGCCGCGGATGCGCTGGAAGCGGCCCTCGTGGTCGGTGGCCTCGACATGGTCGATCTCGCCGCCGGCTTCGCGCAGCGCCGTGACGGTGTGGCTCATCAGGAACTGCACGCCGTCCGCGCGGCAGCGCTCCACCAGCTCGCGCGCGAAGCGGTTCGCGTCGCCCGACTCATCCTCGGCCGTGTAGGTGGCCCCCGCCAGCTGCGGGCGGATGTGGGCAAGCGCGGGCTCGAGGCGCACCGCCTCGTCGGCCGAGATCACACGCCGGTCGCAGCCGAGTTCGCGCATCTGGGCAGCCGGCGCCTCGGCGCCATCGAACTCCTGCTGGCTCGTGTAGAAGTGCAGGATGCCTTGCGTGCGCTGGTCGTACTCGATGCCGCGCGCGGCGCGCAGCTGCTGCAGCATCTCGCGGCTGTAGGTGCCCAGGCGCACGATCTGCTCGATGTTGTGGCGGGTGCGCGCCGGCGTGCACTCGCGCATGAAGGCCAGGCCCCACAGCCACTGGCGCATGTCGGCGCGCAGGCGGAACAACAGCGGCGCGTCTTCCTTGCCCAGCCACTTCAGCACCTTCAGCGGCGCGCTCGGGTTGGCCCACGGTTCGGCATGGCTCACCGAGATCTGCCCGCCGTTGGCGAAGCTCGTCTCGGCCGCGGGACTAGCCTGGCGGTCGACGACGGTGACCTCCACGCCGAGCTGGCGCAGGTAGTAGGCGGTGGTGACGCCGAGCAGGCCGGCGCCGAGAACGATGACCTTCTTCATGGCGTTTTCCTTTGCGTCGGAGCGGGTGCCCCGTTGGACAAGAAGCGTTCGGCCAGCAGCACCCAGTAGGCGCTGCCGATGGTGACGTTGCCGTCGTGGAAGTCGTAGCCGGGGTTGTGCACCATGCACGCGCCGCAGGCGTGGCCGTCGCTGCCGTCGCCGTTGCCGATGAGCAGGTAGCTGCCGGGCACGCGCTCGAGCATGAAGGCGAAGTCCTCGCTGCCGGTCAGCGCCGGGCCCTGCAGCGTCACGCGCTCGGCTCCCAGCAGCTCGAGCGCGACCTGGCGCGCAAACTCGGTTTCAGTCGGGGTGTTGACGAGCACGCTGTACCCGGGCCGCCAGTCGAATTCGGCGCGCACGCCGAAGCTCTCGGCCTGCGCGGCCACGAGGGCCCGGATGCGCTGCTCGAGCAGCGTGCGTACGCCGCGGTCGAGCGCACGCACCGAGAGTTCGAGCGTGGCGCTGGCCGGAATCACGTTGTTCGCCTTGCCCGAGTGGATCGCGCCGACCGTGACGACGGCCGGCTGCTGGGGGTCGACGTTGCGCGAGACGACCGTCTGCAGCGCCATCACGATGCTCGCGGCGGCGACGATCGGGTCAGCGGCACGGTGTGGCATCGCTCCGTGGCCCCCGGTGCCGTGCAGCGTGAGCGTGAGGTAATCGGAGGAGGCCATCATCGCCCCCTCGCGCAGCACGAGGCGGCCCTGCGGCACGCCCGGCATGTTGTGCATCGCGAAGACGGCGTCGCAGGGGAAGCGCTCGAAGAGCCCTTCGGCCATCATCCGCAGCGCGCCGCCCCCGCCTTCCTCGGCGGGCTGGAAGATCAGGTGCAGCGTGCCGTCGAAGCGGCCACGCAGCGCCAGGTGCTGGGCCGCGGCCAGCAGCATCGCGGTGTGGCCGTCGTGGCCGCAGGCGTGCATCACGCCCGGGTGGGCGCTCGACCAGTCCGCACCGCTCGCCTCGTCGATCGGCAGCGCGTCCATGTCCGCGCGCAGCCCCAGGCTGCGCGTCGCGGTGCCGCGCCGCAGCGTGCCCACCACACCCGTGCCGCCCAGGCCTTCGGTCACCTCGTAACCCCAGGCCCGCAGCCGCTCGGCCACGAGGGCGGCGGTACGCCGCTCCTCGAAGGCCAGCTCGGGGTGGCGGTGGATGTCGCGTCGCAACGCGACGAACTCCGGCGCGGCCGCCTGCAGGGTGTCAAGGAGCGTGGTGGACATGGCGGGTGGCAGCGTGGGAGTAGGGGAGCGCGGCAGGCTCAGGCGCTGAGCCGGCTCACTGGGCCTCGAGCTTGATCGACTTGGCGATCGCGCGGAAGCGCGCGGTCTGGCGCTCGAAGTCGCGCTGCGCATCGGCCACGGACATCATTGGCGGCACGCGTCCGCCCAGCTCTTCGAGCTTCTTGCGCGCCTCGGGGTCCGTCATCGCCGTGGCGAGCTGGCGGTTCAGCGCCGCCACCACCGGCTCGGGCGTGTCCTTGCGGACGAAGTAGCCCGTCCAGGCGTCGAACGCGAAGTCCTTGAAGGCCTTGTTGTCGGTGATGGTCGGGTACTTCTCGAGGAACTTGGCCTCCGGCTTGCCGGGCTGGGCCATCGTGGCGATCACCTTGAACAGGCCCTGGTCGACGAAGCCGGGCAGGCGCGAGTCGACGACGAAGAACGCGACGTCCACCAGGTTGCCGCCGAGGTCCTGCAGCGCCGGTGCCAGGCCACGGTAGGGCACGTGGTTCATCTGCGCGCCGATCGTGTGGGCGAAGTGCGCCCCCACGAAGTGGTACAGCGAGCCCACGCCCACGCTGGCGTAGGTCAGCGGCTTGCCTTCGGCAGAAGACTTCTTCGCCAGCGCCACCAGCTCGTCGATGTTGTTGGCAGGCAGGCCCTTGCGCGCGAGCACGGCCATCGGGAAGCTGCCGATGACCTGCACCATGCGCCAGTCCTCGGCCTTGTACTTGACCGCCTGCAGCGCCATCGGCGCCAGGATCAGCTCGTTGGGCGAGCCCTGGTAGACCAGCGTGCCGTCAGCAGGCGTGTTGAGCACCTTCTGGGCGGCGATGGAGCCGGAGGCGCCGCCGATGTTGTCGACGATCACCATCTGGCCGGAGGCCTTGGCGAAGGGCTTTTCGACCATGCGGGCGATGACGTCCGACAAGCCGCCCGCCGGGTAGGGCACGAGCAGCGTGACAGGCTTGTTGGCCTGCGCCCCCGCCAGTCCGGCGGCCAGGGCGAGGGCGGAAGCGACCGCAGCGCGGCGGGTGAGGCGTGCGTGAGGAAAGCTCATGTCGGGGTCTCCTGGTGGCCTGTCCGGTGCGACCGTGCCCGGGGCTTCGGCTGTGCGCGCAATGTAGGGACGCCCCCGCATGAAGTCCAATGCATTGTTTTACGATTTATCATGCGGCCAGTTCATGCTGGCCGGTCGCCGTGCCGTCGAGTATGGGTGGCCGCAAGGCGCCACGGAGGACCCCTGCGATGACGCTCGTGCAGCTGCGCCACTTGATTGCCCTGGCCGAGACCGCCTCCTTCAGCCGTGCCGCGGAGCGCGTGCACGTGACGCAGTCCGCCCTGTCGCGCAGCATCCAGTCGCTCGAGGAAGAACTCGGCGTGCCGCTGTTCGACCGCATCGGCCGCCGCGCCGAGCTCACCCCCATGGGCCGCGAGACGCTCGACCGTGCCCGCCGGCTGGTGCTCGACGCGCAGGACCTGCAGGAGCGTGCCCGTGCGGTCGCCCGCGGAGGTCTGGGCACGCTGCGGGTGGGCCTGGGCTCCGGCCCGGCCGCGCTATTGATGGGCCCCCTGCTGCTGGAGGTGGCGACGACGCGCCCGCAGTGGCGGGTCGAGGTGGCACGCGGGGCCACGGACCTGCTCGTGCAGCGGCTGCGCGAGCGCACGCTGGATGTGCTGGCGGTGGACCTGCGCTCCCTGCTGCCTTCCGAGGACCTGCAGGTGGAGCTCGCGCATGAACTGCCCGGGGCCTTCATGGTTCGCAGGGGCCATCCGCTGGCGCGGCGGCGGCGCGTGCGATTCGAAGAGCTTCAGGCCTATCCGCTGGCGGGCACGCCGTTGTCCGGCGAGGTGTCGCGTGCGCTCGCGGAACTGTACGGGGCTGCGGCGCACCCGGCGCAAGCCATGAACGTGCGCTGCGAGGACGTGGCCAGCCTCGTCGACGTGACTCAGCGCAGCGATGCGGTGCTGCTCACCATCCGCGCGGCAGGCGCGGGTCTGGTGGAGCTTGCGATGGACCCGCCGATGACCGTGTCGGCGCGGCTCGGGCTCGTCACGCTGGCACGCCGAACCTCGCCGCCGTCACTGGCGGTCGTGCGCGAGTTGATTCCCAGGCTCTTCGGGGTCTCGGCTGCCGGTGTACGTCCCGTCCGCTGAGGGCCCGCTCAGGGGCACCCTCAGCGTGCAGCGTATGCCGTGGGGCCGGCGCTCGCCCCATTCGACGCGGCCTCCCAGTTCGCGCACGCGCCGCCTCACGCCCGACAGCCCGAGCCCGGCCGCCCAGTGCTGGGGCTGGGAGCCGAATCCGTCATCCTCGACGACGATCTCGAGCCAGCCTGAATGGAGCGCCCCCTGGACGGAAATGCACTGCGCCTGTGCGTGGGCGATGGCGTTCGTGACCAGTTCGCGCAGCGCGCGCGTCAGGCCGAACCAGCCCTCGGCATCGAGCCCGGGGTCGTGCCCGGGGTCGAAGGACCATGCCAGCGCGAGGCCGGCCTCCTCCACGCGGGCCCGTATGTCGCGCTGACACTCGGCTGCGGCGGCACCCAGGCTCGTGCGCGGTGTGCTCAGGCCGCGCGTCAGCGCCTTCAGGTCGCGCAGCGTCTCGCGCAGCGAGTCTGCCAGCGCGGGCTCCTTGGCCCGCACGATCAGCGTCAGCAGGCGCGCACCCAGGTCGTCGTGCAGGTCCTGTGCGAGGCGCGCACGCTCGGCGCGGCGTCCGCGCTCGAAGGCGGCGGCCACCTGAGCCTCCACCACAGCCGCGCCCGGCCGCATCGGGGTGTCCAGTCCGTACCCCTGCACGGCGGCCACCTCAGACGAGCCCGTGCTTGCTGGCCAGCACGGCAGCCTCGGCCCGGCTCGACACGTTGAGCTTGCGGTAGACCGCCTTGATGTGGTCGTTCACCGTGAACCACTTGATGCCCATCAGGCCGGCGATCTCCTTGATGGTGAAGCCCTTGCTGAGGTAGGTCAGGACCTCGGTCTCGCGTGGGGTGAGCCGTTCACACTCGGCCCACGCTTCGTCCGCACCGTGCCCGGCCAGCGCCGCCGCGGCCCCGGACACCCCGGCATGCGTTTCCCGGAAGTGCGCGAGCAGCCGGCGTGCAATCGCGGGAGACAGCGGAGGCTGGCCGCGCACGATGCGCTGCAACTCCTGCACGAGCATCTCGAAACGGTCCTCCTTGAGCAGGTACCCGTCCGCCCCCGCCTCCAGTGCCGGAAACAGGTGCCCGTCGTCCGAATACAGTGTCGTCACGACCTTGGTGGCCGGATAGGACTCGAGTTCGCGCAGCAGCTCCAGGCCGTTGCCGTCGGGCAGCTCGAGGTCGATCATCACCAGCCGGAAGGCGTCCGGCCCGGGAGTGCCGCCGGGGCCGCGCGTGGCGGCCACGAGGCGGCGTGCCCCGGCGAGGTCGCTGGCCTCGAGCACGGGGTCCGCGTCGTGGAAGCTCTCGCGCACGACGCGGCACAGGAACCCGCGTGCGACCGGGTTGTCTTCGAGAACCAGAACCTTGACCGTCATCGGCAGATGCTCCGCACGGCTGGTGCCGTGACCACGGTGACGATGCTAGCGAAGGTGCGCGCTCCCGCGGGCCGCGGCGGCCTCAGGGATTGACCAGCAGCAACTTGCCGATCACCTGGCGGCTGGCCATCCTGGCGTAGGCCTCGGGAAGCGACGACATCGGCAGGCGCATGTCGATGACCGGCTTGACCCGGCCCTCGGCGTACCACCGGGCAAGCTGTGCCATGTCGTGGGCGAAGGCGGCAGGCTCGCGGCGCACGAAGTCGCCCCAGAACACGCCGACGATCGCCGCGCCCTTGAGCAGCGCCAGGTTCAGCGGCAGCGCCGGAATCGTGCCCTGGGCGAAGCCGACCACGAGGTAGCGGCCACGCCATGCGATCGAGCGGAACGCCGGCTCGGCCAGGTCGCCGCCCACCGGGTCGTACACCACGTCGGGCCCGCGCCCGTCGGTCAGGGCCTTGAGCGCCTCGCGCAGCGGTTGCTCGGCCAGGTTCACCGCGGCGTCCGCCCCCATCGCCAGGCAGGCCTGGGCCTTGGCTGCAGACGACACGGCCGCGATCACGCGCGCCCCGGCCGCCTTGGCGATCTGCACGGCGGCGCTGCCCACGCCGCCGGCTGCCCCGAGCACGAGAACGGTCTCGCCCGCCTTCAGCGCAGCGCGGTCCATCAGCGCGTGGTACGAGGTGCCGTAGGTGAAGGCGAAGGCTGCCGCGTCCTCGAGGTCGAAGCCGGCGGGCAGGCGCCAGGCGCGGCCCGCCTCGACTACGGCATGGCTGCCGAAGCCGCCTGTGCTGCCGAGTGCGGCGACGCGGTCGCCGACCCGCAGCGAGCCGACTCCCGCACCCACTGCCTCGACCACGCCTGCGTATTCGGCGCCTGGCACGAACGGCAGAGCGGGCTTGAACTGGTACTTGCCTTCCACGATGAGCAGGTCCGGGAAGTTCAGGCTCGCAGCGCGCACGGCGATGCGCACCTCGCCGGCTCCGGGTTCGGGATCGGGCAGCTCGTGCATGCGCATCGCGCCGATGCCTTGAAGCGTTTCGCACAGCCAAGCCTTCATGCCGGGAGCCTCCCTCGTGGTGAACGGCCCGATCATACGGAGCATGCCAGCCGCCTGCGCGACCCTACCGGCCGACAGTACGGGCACGGGACCCGGCGCCTACAATTCCGCATGCGCATCCTCATCGCCAACGACGACGGGTATCTGGCCCCCGGCATCGCCGCCCTGGTCGAAGCCTGCCGGGGCCTCGGTGACATCGACGTCATCGCCCCCGAACAGAACGCCAGCGGCACCTCCAACGCCCTCACGCTGACGCGTCCGCTCTCCGTGTTCGAGGCCCGCGGCGCACACACGCCAGGTTTTCGCGTGGTCAACGGCACACCTTCGGACTGCGTGCACGTGGCCCTGACCGGCCTGCTGCCCCACAAGCCTGACCTGGTGCTCTCGGGCATCAACAACGGCGCCAACATGGGTGACGACACGCTCTATTCGGGCACGGTCGCGGCGGCGATGGAGGGCTACCTCTTCGGCATTCCCGCCATCGCCTTTTCGCAGGTGGACAAGGGCTGGGCGCACCTGGACGCCGCGGCCGCCACGGCGCGCGCGGTGGTCGAGCAGGTCCTGGCAACTGCGCGGCCGGGTCCCTGGCTGCTCAACGTCAACATCCCGAACCGGCCGGACGCCGCGGGCCTGCCGCGCCTCATCACACGCCTGGGGCGACGCCATGCGAGCGAGCCCGTGATCCGCCAGGTGAATCCGCGCGGCGAGGCCATCTACTGGATCGGCCCGGCGGGTGATGCCCGCGAAGCCGGCGAAGGCACCGACTTCCACGCCACCGCCAACGGCGCGGTCTCCATCACGCCGCTGCAGGTGGACCTCACCGACCACGCGAATCGCGGCGGCTGGGCGGCCGCCCTTGGCAGCCGGGCCGCATGAGTGCACGCACGACGGTCGGCTCCCCGGTGCCGGGTGGCGCCTGGAGGGCCGTCCGCTGAGCGCATCGGACCGGCGCCCGTCACGCTTTCCGCTGCCGCTGGACAAGGTGGTGGCGGGCGCCACGCCGCTGCGGGCCGGGGCCGAGGTGCTGCGCCCTCAACGCCCGCTGCAGGAGGCGGCGCGCGAGGCCATGCGGCGCCAGCCGCCGGCCGGGCTCGGCCTCGACTCGGCAGCCGTGCGCGCCCGCATGGTGACCCGCCTGGCAGCCGAGGGCGTGCGCTGTGAGCCGGTGCTCGCGGCCATGGGGGAGGTGCCGCGTCACCTGTTCGTCGACACCGCCCTGGTGCCGCAGGCGTACGAAGACACGAGCCTGCCCATCGGGTTGGGACAGACCATCAGCAAGCCGGCGGTCGTGGCGCGCATGCTGGCGCTCCTGGTCGATCGCCCCGGGGGTGCAGCCGCGCACGCGCCGCGGGCACCGCTCGGACGGGTGCTGGAGATCGGCACCGGCTGCGGCTACCAGGCCGCGGTGCTCGCGCGCCTGGCGCGTTCGGTGATCTCGGTGGAGCGGCTCAAGCCCCTGCACGACCGGGCGCGCGCGAACCTCGACGCCGCCGGCGTGCCCGGCGTGCGGCTCGTCTGGGGCGACGGCCGGCTCGGCCATGGCCCCAATGCACCCTATGACACCATCATCTCCGCTGCCGGGGGCGAGGAGCTGCCGTCCGCCTGGGTCGAGCAACTCGCCGTGGGCGGGCGCCTCGTGGCACCGATGCACAGCCCCGCCGATGGCGGACAGGTGCTGGTCGTTCTCGACCGCACGACCAGCGGTTTGCGCCGCAGTGCGCACGACGCGGTGCACTTCGTCCCCCTAAAATCGGGCGCGCAATGACAGCTCCTCCTCTTGCGACGACCCGCCGACGGCTGCCGATGCGGGCGGTCCACCTGAGCCTGCTGCTGGCCGTCGCCGTGCTGGCCGGGTGCGCCGCACGCCGGCCGCCGGCGCCCGTGGAAGAGCGTCCGGTGGGCACGCGCCCGGCGCAGGGTTCCACCGCGCCCGCGCCGGCATCTGCCACACCCGTTCGCCCGGCGCCCGTGGCCCCCGCAGGTACAGCCGGCACGGCGGCGCCGACCGCTCCGGCCGCTCCTGGCCTGAACGAGGCGCCGCCACCCGGCTTCTACACCGTGCGCCCGGGCGATACCCTGGGCCGCATCGCGCTGGACCATGGCCAGAGCTGGCGCGACCTGGCGCGCTGGAACGGACTCGAAAACCCGAACCTGATCGAGGTGGGCCAGCAGCTTCGCGTGGTGCCGCCCGGCGCGGACCCCACGGCAGCTGTGACCCGCCCCGTGACGCCTGCCGGGCGGGTCGAGTCCCGGCCGGCGGAGGGCCGCGCGCCTGCCGGTGTACAGGCAGGCACGGTCTCGGCGACCGCTGCGCAGGCCGGGTCGGCCGGCAGTGCAGGCGCGCCGGGTGCTGTACCCGGTGCCACGGCCTCCTGGGCAGTCGGCGCCGCGCCTGCTCCCTCCGCCGCTGCCCCTTCCCGCGAGGCCCGCGAGGCCGACGAAGAGGTCGCTTGGGCATGGCCAGCGGCCGGAACGGTGCTCGCGGGTTTCGACGAGGCTCGCCAGGTGAAGGGCCTGGCCATCAGCGGCAAGGCCGGCGACCCCGTGCTCGCAGCCGCCGACGGGCGCGTGGTGTATGCGGGTTCCGGCCTGCGGGGTTACGGCAACCTCGTGATCGTCAAGCACAACGCCACCTTCCTGTCCGCCTACGCCCACAACCAGACCCTGCTCGTGAAGGAAGACCAGGTCGTGCGCCGCGGTCAGAAGATCGCGGAGATGGGGTCGAGCGAGGCCGAGCGCGTGCAGTTGCATTTCGAGATCCGCCGTCTCGGCCGCCCGGTCGACCCGGCCCGGCTGCTGCCGGCTCGGTGAGCGTGGATCCCACCTCTGCCGCGGCGCCGTCCGGGGACGCGCTCGAGGTCGAGTCGCTGGACCTCGAAGGGCAGGGCGTCGCCCGCCGGCCGGACGGCAAGGTGGTGTTCATCGAGGGCGCCCTGCCTGGCGAGCGCGTGCACGTGCAGGTGCACCGGCGCAAGAACAATTGGGAGCAGGGCACGCTCCAGGCGGTGCTGCGCGAGAGCGCGCAGCGCGTGCGCCCGGGCTGCGCCCACTTTGGGCTGCATGCGGGAGC
>JBDKFA010000222.1:0-8521 GCA_039798945.1 Pseudomonadota bacterium | reverse complement strand
GCGGAGCGGGTGGAGGCGGTGGAGCCGGGGGCCGCGGCCCCGGTGGGCCCCCTGCGGTGGAGCTCGGCAAGGTCGAGACCACCCGCCTGGAGGACGACACCCAGGCCGTGGGCACGTTGCGGTCCAGGCAGGGGGTCGTGCTGCGGCCCGAGACGAGCGGCCGCATCCAGGCGCTGGGCTTCACCGACGGCCAGAAGGTGCGCAAGGGGCAGCTGCTCGTGCAGCTTGACGATACCCTTCAGCGTGCGCAGCTCAAGCAGGCCGAGGCCTCGGCGGCCATTGCCCGCACCAACCTGCAGCGCAGCCGTGAGCTGGCCACCCAGAACTTCGTGAGCCAGAGCGCGGTCGACCAGAACGCGGCCGCGGTGGAGGTGGCGCTCGCCCAGGTGCAGCTGGCGCAGGCGCAGCTGCAGCGCATGCAGGTGCTCGCGCCCTTCGACGGGATCGTCGGGATCCGCTCGGTGAACGTGGGCGACTACGTCAAGGATGGTGCCGATCTCGTCACGGTGGAAGACCTCACCTCGGTGTGGGTCGACTTCCGCCTGCCCGAGCGCTTCGTGGCGCGGGTGCGGCCGGGGCAGGCGGTCGAGCTCACGCTGGATGCACTTCCTGGGCGCAAGTTCACGGCGCGCATCGACGCGCTGGACTCCCAGCTCGACGCGAACGGCCGCTCGGTTCTCGTGCGTGCGCGGCTGAACAACGGCGACGGCGTGCTGCGCAGCGGCATGTTCGCCCGTGTGCGCGCGGTCTTCGAGGTGCGCCAGGCGGCGCGCGTCGTGCCGGAGGAAGCGCTGGTGCCGGTGGGCGAGCGCCAGTTCGTGTTCCGCGTCGTGGACGGCCCGGATGGCGGCAAGGTGGCGCAACGCGTGGCGGTCAAGGTCGGCATGCGCCTGCCGGGCAAGGCCGAGATCGTCGAGGGCCTGGAGGCCGGTGAGTCCATCGTCGTGGCGGGCCAGTCGCGCCTGACGCGCGGCGACAGCATCCCCGTGCGTGTCGTCGACCTGAGCCGCCCGCGCGGCGGCCCCGCCGGCGCCGACGGCAAGGGCGGCAAGGGGGGCAAGGGCCCCCAGGGCGCCCAGGGCGAGGCCGAGGGCAAGGCTGGCGGCGCCGACCGGGCGGCGTCGGGCCAGCCCAGGGGATGACGCCATGATCCTGTCGGAGATCTCGATCCGGCGTCCGGTCTTCGCGACCGTCATGTCGCTCATGATCGTGCTGCTGGGCATCGTCTCGTTTTCCAAGCTGGCGGTGCGCGAGTACCCGCGCATCGACGAGCCGGTCGTGACGGTCAACACCCGGCTGCTCGGAGCCTCGGCCGAGGTCATGGAGTCGCAGGTCACCAAGCCGCTGGAGGATTCGATCGCCGGCATCGACGGCATCGACATCCTCACCTCCATCTCGCGCGCCGAGCAGAGCCAGATCACGGCGCGATTCAAGCTCAGCAAGGACCCCGACTCGGCAGCGGCCGACGTGCGCGACCGCGTCTCGCGCATCCGCGGACGCCTGCCCGACGCCATCGACGAGCCGGTCATCGCCAAGGTCGAGGCGGATGCCTTCCCGGTGATCTGGATCGCGTTCTCGAGCGACCGGCTCTCGCCGCTGGAGATCACCGACGTCATCAACCGCATCGTCAAGCCGCGCCTGCAGACCATTCCGGGCGTGGCCGACGTGCAGGTCAACGGCGACCGCAAGTACGCGATGCGCATCTGGCTCGACCCGGACCGGCTCGCAGCCCTGAGGGTGACGACCCAGGACGTCGAGGACGCGTTGCGGCGGCAGAACCTGGAAGTCCCCGCCGGCCGCATCGAGAGCCGGCAGCGCGAGTTCAACGTCACGGCACGAACCGACCTGAACAGCGAACGCCAGTTCGGGGAAATCGTCCTGAAGTCGGCCAACGGCTACACCGTGCGCCTGAAGGACGTGGCCCGCATCGAGCAGGCTCCCGCGAGCGAGCGCTCGGTGGTGCGGCTCAATGGCCTGCCCGCCGTGTCGGCGGGCATCATCCGCAACGCCACGGCCAACCCGCTGAACATCTCGGCCGACGTGCGCGAGGCGATGCCCCGGATCCAGGCCGATCTGCCGCCGGGCGTCACCTTCATGATCGCCAACGACAACTCGGTGTTCATCGACCGCTCGATCCAGGCCGTCTACAAGACGACGGCCGAGGCGGTGGTGCTGGTGGCGCTGGTGGTGTTCCTTTTCCTGCGCACGCTGCGGGCCTCGATCATTCCGCTCGTGACCATCCCGGTGAGCCTGATCGGGGTCTTCACGATCATGGCGGCGGCCGGGTTCACGATCAACACGCTGACGCTGCTGTCGCTCGTGCTCGCCATCGGACTGGTCGTGGACGACTCGATCGTCGTGCTCGAGAACATCTTCCGCCACATCGAGGAGGGGCTGACGCCGCTGAAGGCGGCCCTCAAGGGCGCGAAGGAGGTGGGCTTCGCCGTGGTTGCGATGACGCTGACGCTGGCCGCGGTGTTCGCGCCCCTGGCCTTCACGCCGGGGCGCACGGGGCGTCTGTTCGTCGAGTTCGCGCTGACGCTGGCTGGGGCGGTGATCGTCTCGGGCTTCGTCGCGCTCACGCTCACGCCGATGATGTGCAGCAAGCTGCTGCGCCACGAACCCAGCCCGAGCTGGTTCGACCGCGGCATGGAACGCGTGCTCGTGGGCATCACGAACGGCTACGCAGCGGCACTGCGCTGGGTGCTCGGGCAGCGCTGGATCGTCGTGCTCGTGATGCTCGCCTGTGCGGGCGGCAGCGCCTGGCTCTACACCACGGCCCGCAGCGAGCTGGCGCCGATGGAGGACCGGGGCGTGATCCTGACCTCCGTGAATGCCCCGGATGGCTCCACCCTCGAATACACGAGCCGCTACCTGCGCGCCGTCGAGCGCATCACGAGCGACTACAAGGAGTTCGACCGGACCTTCGTCGTCGCCGGCAACCCGACCGTGGCGCAGGGCTCGGTGATCCTGCGGGCCGTGCCCTGGGAGGAGCGCGAGAAGAGCACCCTGCAGATCGCGCGTGAGCTCGCGCCGCGCGTGAGTGGTCTGCCCGGCGTGAATGCCTTTCCGATCACGCCACCGAGCCTCGGCCAGGGCTTTCGCGAGCGGCCGATCAACTTCGTGATCGTCACCAGCGACAGCTACGAGAACCTCTCGCGCGTGGCTCAGGCGATGCTCGCGGAGATGGCCAAGAACCCGGGTATCGTCGCCCCCGACGTCGACCTGCGCCTGAACAAGCCGGAGATCCTGCTCGAGGTGGACCGGGAGCGCGCCGCCGACGCCGGCGTGAGCGTCGACCAGGTGGCGCGCATGGTCGAGACGATGCTTGGCGGGCGTGCGGTCACGCGCTACAAGCGCGATGCCGACCAGTACGACGTGCTGGTGCAGACCACCCCCACCGGACGAACGACGCCCGAGGACATCGATCGTCTCTTCGTGCGCGCACGCGGCGACGTGATGGTGCCGCTGTCGTCGTTGGTGAAGGTCCGGGAGTCGGTCAGCCCGCGCGAGCTGAACCACTTCAACCAGCGCCGTTCGGTGACCATCACGGCCAACCTCGCGCCCGGCTACGCGCTCGGCGAGGGCCTGGCCTTCATGGAGCAGGCCGCCACCCGCGTGCTCAAGCCCGGCTACGCCACCGAGCTCAACGGCGTGAGCCGCGAATTCCGCGCCTCCAGCGGCGCCCTCGTAGTCGTGTTCCTGCTGGCGCTGCTGTTCATCTTCCTCGTGCTGTCGGCGCAGTTCGAGAGCTTCGTAGACCCCTTCATCATCATGCTGTCGGTGCCACTGTCGATGGTGGGCGCACTCGGGGCCATGCACCTGACAGGCGGCACGCTGAACGTGTACTCGCAGATCGGGCTCGTGACGCTCGTGGGCCTGATCACCAAGCACGGCATCCTGATCGTGGAGTTCGCCAACCAGATGCGCCAGCAGGGGCTCGACGTGCTGCAGGCCACGGTGGAAGGTGCGAGCCTGCGGCTGCGGCCCATCCTGATGACGACCGGCGCCATGGTGCTCGGCGCGCTGCCTTTGGCCCTGTCCACCGGCGCCGGCGCCGAGAGCCGCCAGCAGATCGGCTGGGTCATCGTCGGTGGCATGTCCTTCGGCACGCTGCTGACGATCTTCGTCGTCCCCACCGTCTACACGCTCTTCGCGCGTCGGCGCGTGCCTGGGGAGATCCAGGTGCCCGCCGACGATGCCGGCGCGCACGCCGAGGCCCTGGCGTCGAACTCCGCGTCGCCGGTCCGCCCTGCCGGCTCGGCTGCCGTCGCGGGCGACTGAGACTGGCCGCCCGGACTGGCAACCCTCAGCCGCCAGCCGGCTGCAGGCGCAGGCCCGCGTGGTGCCGGGCGAGCGTCGCCTCCAGCAGTTTCATCACCGCGTAGAGCGCTTCCACCGTCGGCACGGGCGTCTGCGTGACGCGCCCGAGCTCGAGAACCGAACCCATCAGCGCCTCGAGCTCCAATGCGCGCCCGTGCTCGACGTCCACCAGCATCGACGTCTTGTGGGCACCCACCGCCTCGGCACCGGCGATGCGTTGCTCGATGCTGACCTTGAAGCTCACACCGAGCTTCTCGCCCACCGCCTGCGCCTCGGCCATCATGCGGGCAGCCAGGGCCCGCGTGGGCGGGAAGCGGCAGATGTCCTCGAGCGTGGCGTGCGTGAGCGCGGACACGGGGTTGAAGGTGACGTTGCCCCAGAGCTTGACCCAGATCTCGCTGCGGATGTCGCGGCTCACCGGGGCCTTGAAGCCCGCCCCCATCAGCGCCTGCGACAGCGCCTCGACGCGCGGGCTGCGAGAGCCGTCGGGCTCGCCGAGGGTGAAGCGGTTGCCCTCGATCAGCCGCACCACCCCTGGAGCCACGAGTTCGCTGGCCGGGTACACGACGCTGCCGATCACCCGCTCGGGGTTGACGGCGGCAGCGATTTCGCCACCGGGGTCCAGGCTCTCCAGGCGCTGGCCCTCCCAGGGGCCAGCCAGCTTGTGGAAGTACCACCACGGCAGCCCGTTGATCATCGTGACCACCGCCGTCTCGGGCCCGAACATGCCCGCAAGTCCCGGCACGACGTCGCGCACCTGGTGCGCCTTGACGGTGAGGAGCACGGCGTCCTGCGGCCCGGCTTCGGCAGGGTCGCGTACCGCGCGCGCGGTGGCGGCGTGTTCCTCGCGCCCGTCCGGGTGGATCAGGCGGAACCCTCCGGATCGAATCGCCTCGAGGTTGCGGTTGCGGGCGACGAAGGTCACCTCGTGGCCGGCCAGTGCCAGCCGCGCGCCGAGGTAGCCGCCGATGGCCCCGGCTCCGACGATGCCGATGCGCATGTGCGAGCCCTCCTTCAGCCGGCCAGGCCGAGCCGTGCCGCCAGGCCGATGCGCTGCAGCTTGCCGGTGGCGCCCTTGGGGATCTCGTCCATGAAGATCACCTGCGCAGGCACCTTGAAGTCGGCCAGGCGCTGCGCGCAGAAGGCCTGCAGCTCGCGCTCGGTGGCGGGCGTGCCTTCCCGCAGCACCACCACGGCGCCCACCTCCTCACCGAGCTTGGGGTGCGGAACGGCGAAGCACACCACCTGCGCGACGGCCGGGTGGTCCATCAGCACCTCGTCGACCTCGCGCGGGCTGATCTTCTCGCCGCCGCGGTTGATGATCTCCTTCAGGCGCCCGGTGAGGCTCAGGTAGCCCTCGGCGTCCATCGTGCCTTGGTCACCGGTGCGGAACCACCCGTTGACGAAGGCCTCGGCATTGGCCTTCGGGTTGCTCTCGTAGCCGGCCGTCACGTTGGCGCCCCGGATCACGATCTCGCCGATCTCGCCCCGGGGCAGCAGCGTGCCGTCCTCGCCCATGATGGCGACCTCGGGCCCGGCGGCCAGGCCCACGCTGCCGGGCTTGCGCACCGCCGGCGGCAGCGGGTTGGAGGCCATCTGGTGCGTGGCCTCGGTCATGCCGTAGGCCTCGATCAGCGGCGCGCCGAACACCTCTTCCAGTTCGCGGATCACCTGCGGGGGTATCGAGCTCGACGAGGAGCGGATGAAGCGCAGCGGGTGGCGGCGGATCACCTCCAGGTTCTTCGAGGCCCGCGACAGGATCGCCTGGTGCATCGTCGGCACTGCGGTGTACCAGGTGGGCTGTGCCTCTTCCGTCCAGGCGAAGAACTTCAGCGCGTTGAAGCCCGGCGTGCAGAACACCGATGAGCCGGCCGAGACCGGGGCGAGCACGCCGGCGATCAGGCCGTGGATGTGGAAGAGCGGCATCACGTTCAGGCCGCGGTCGGCCGCCGTGAAGGCGAGCGTGCGCGCGATGTTCCCGGCCGAGGCACACAGGTTGCGTTGCGACAGCGGCACGATCTTCGGGCGTGAGGTGGTGCCCGAGGTGTGCAGCACCATCGCGATGTCTTCCGGCTGCGCGGGCCCGGGCTTCGCGGCCGGGCTCGACGGCCCGGCGTCGCGGGCGCGCAGCGAGAAATCGCCGGCGGCCTCGCCGGGGTGCAGGTCGACGATGCGTACGCCCAGGCGCTGGGCGACCTCGATCGCGGGCGAGCTGCTGTCGTGCTCGACCACGAGCAGCCGCGCCTGCAGGTCCGTCAGGTAGAACTCGAACTCGTCAGCGCGGTAGGCCGGGTTCAGCGGCGCGGTGGTCACGCCGCACGCGGCGCTCAGGAAGCAGGCAGCCATCTCGGGCCCGTTGGCGAGCACGATGGCCACGCGGTCGCCGCGGCCCGCGCCGAGCGCGTTGAGCGACTCCACCGTGCGGCGCGCCAGCGCGCGCAGGCCGGCGTGGTTCAGGGCAGGGCGGCCTGGGGCGGCGAGTGCCGGGGCGGCATCGGCCCCGGCTGCCAGCAGGTCCAGCAGCGTGTGTGTCATGGTGAGGTTCCTGGGCGGCCTCAGCCGCCGATGTAGTGCATCTCGATGCGCCGGCTGCCTGCCGGAGCGGTGGCGGGCTGCGCGGCGCGCAGCTCGGAATAGCGGTCGTCACGGCCGCCCCAGATGTGGGAGAGGGCCGCCGCGATCTGCATGTCGTCGAAGCCGCCGCGCAGCAGCGCGCGCAGGTCGTGGCCCCGGTCGGCGAACAGGCACAGGTAGAGCTGGCCCTCGGTGGACAGCCGGGCACGGTTGCAGTCGCCGCAAAACGGGCGCGTGACGCTCGAGATCACGCCCACCTCGCCGCGGCCGTCGCGGTAGCCCCAGCGCTCGGCCGTCTCGCCCGGTTGCGTCGCCTCCAGGGGCACGAGGCCGAAGGCGGCGTCGAGGCGACGCACCACCTCGGCCGAGGGCAGCACCTCGTCCATGCGCCAGCCGTTGGTGGTGCCCACGTCCATGAACTCGATGAAGCGCAACACCACCTGCCCGCCGTGGCGCTCGCGGAAGTGCCGCGCCATCGGCACGATCTCGTGCTCGTTCGTGCCGCGCTTGACGACCATGTTCACCTTCACCGGCCCCAGGCCGGCCGCCACGGCGGCGTCGATGCCCGCCAGCACCTCGGCCACCGGAAAGTCGACGTCGTTCATGCGTCGGAAGACGGTGTCGTCCAACGCGTCCAGGCTCACCGTCACGCGGCGTAGTCCGGCGTCGGCCAGCGCCCGGGCCTTGCGTGCGAGCAGCGATGCGTTGGTGGTGAGCGTGAGGTCCAGCGGCTCACCCGCGGCGTCGCGCAGCGAGGCGAGCATCCGCACCAGAACCTCGATGTTCTTGCGCAGCAGGGGCTCGCCGCCGGTCAGGCGCAGCTTGCGCACGCCATGCGCGGTGAACACGCGTGCCAGGCGCGTGATCTCCTCGAACGTCAGCAGCGAGCTCTGCGGCAGGAAGCGGTAGTCCCGGTCGAAGACTTCCTTGGGCATGCAGTAAGTGCAGCGGAAGTTGCAGCGGTCGGTCACCGAAATGCGCAGGTCGCGCAGCGGGCGCCCGTGGCGGTCCGCCAGCCAGCCGGAGGGTGGGGGCGCGCCCTCCGGGATCGTCGGCACGGCCGCCCGCGTGCGCAGGTCGGCCAGCGGAATCACGTTGTCACCCATGGCTCGGGGGGCTCTTCACGCCGCGATTGTGCCGCCGCGCGCCAGGCTCAGCGCACGCCGGGGCCAAGGGGGGCAGCCGGCATCGACGGGGCAGCAGGCAGGACCGGAGCCGCCACGGCCTCGCCAACCTCGGCCCGGCGTGCCCCGGTGAAGCGGCGCGCCCAGTAGGCCTGGCGCATGTCCTCGATGCGCACCTGGCTGCCGGCGCGCGGGGCGTGGATGAACTTGCCGTCGCCCACGTAGATGCCGACATGGGAAAAGGTGCGGCGCAGGGTGTTGAAGAAGACCAGGTCGCCCGGGCGCAGCTCTTCACGGCCTACCTTGAAGAGGCCGCTGGCCGACGCCTGCTCGTCCACCCGCCTGGGCAGCACCAGGCCGATGCTCATCTCGAAGACGTGGCGTGTGAAGCCGCTGCAGTCGAAGCCCTGCTCGAAACTGCTGCCACCGCGCCGGTAGGGCACGCCCAGGAAGTTCATCGCCGCCATGACCATCTCGGAGGCGCGGTCGCGCACCTGGCG
>JBDKFA010000221.1:0-3472 GCA_039798945.1 Pseudomonadota bacterium | reverse complement strand
CACCGGCTCCCGGCACAGCACGGTCGTCTTGAAGCGGCCTTCGATCTCGAAGGTGGCGCTCACGACAAAGACTGTCGGGGGCTTCTTGACCGCAGGCGCAGCGGCCTGGGCCGCCCGGCGTTGACGCTGCGCCTCCTCACGCCTGGCCCGCTCGGCCGCCTCCACGACGAGGGCCTTGGCGCGTGCCCGGTCCTCCTCGGAGACCTCCCAGGCGAGGTTGCGGTGGTAGTCCAGCGGCAGCACGGTGATGAGGCGGCCATAGAGGTAGTCGTGGATGGCGACGAAGACGGTGTTGTCGGGTGCGCTGTAGAAGGCCAGGTGCTCGCGGTTGGAGGCCGGGGCAATACCGGTGCGCACGCACAGGCCCTGCTCGATCAGGCGTAGCACCTGTGAATCGCTCAGGCTCGTACGCTGCTGGACGCGCAGCCTGGCGTGGCGGGAGAGGTTCGTGAAGCCTGGGCGGGTGGCGACCTGACGGGCCGCGGGCCGATGTCGGCTGACACGGCACGCGTACGGCGTGCCCGGGAAGGCATGGCCAGCAGCCACATGGGGAGACGGGTGAAGCGACATCGAGACCTCCTTGAGCAGGTGCCCCACGCAGCGGGGGCTTGGTGTCGATGATCTGGGCCGGCTGGCTCAGGAGGTGACCTGGATGGCTGTACAGGCACGCCCATCCTCGGAATCCTTGATCGGGCGGCGGATCACGCGATACCGGCCTTCGGGGTAACGCACCTGAGACGGACTGATAGGGTCTGTGGAGGGGAGGACTGCTGGACACCCTTCCAGGTCACCCCTTGAGCCAGCAGCCCGTCAAGATGCGCAGATGACGCCACCTGTCAGCCGCCGCGCCCTTCTCGGCCTTGTGCTCCTTGCACAACTTCCCGCGTGGGCCGCAGAAGCCACCGGCCGCGTGATCGGCGTGATCGACGGCGACACGATCGACGTCCTCACCGCGAAGTTCGAGACCCTGCGCGTGCGGCTGTCGGGCATCGACGCGCCCGAACTCGGTCAGGCCTTCGGCCGAAACGCCAAGGCCGCGTTGTCCAGTCTGGCCTTCACGCGTCAGGTCACCATCGAGTGGCACAAGCGCGACCGGCACGGAAGGCTCGTGGGCAAGGTGACGCTGGAAGGGCGCGACATCGCACTCGAAATGCTCACGCTCGGCATGGCCTGGCATTACACGCGGTTCGAATCGGAGCAGCCGGCTGCCGACCGCCGGGAGTATGCGGATGCACAGACCCGCGCCCGAGTGGCGCGCAGAGGACTGTGGGCCGACACTGCGCCTTTGCCGCCATGGGAGTACCGAGCGCGGCACTCGGACGGCAAGGGGAAGTGAAACTCGGCCCGGGGCGGGATCGTCAACGAATCAGGGCTTGCCGCAAAGGACTCGGTACGTCGGGCTGCGCGATCATCCGGGCTCGCGGTGTTCCTTCCGGCCACTTGGGCGAGCCCTCCCTTCGCCGGGGTTGGGTTCAAGGGCACTGCGGCCAGGAGCTGCTGCCCGATCGGGTCTCGGCTCCTTTTTTTGCTGCGGCCGAGGCGCAGTGGCCCTGGAAGACCCCCTGCGAGCCAGTGGGAGTAGAGTCCGCGGCGGGAGTTGCCGCACGCAAAGCCAGAGGCCCGGAGGCCCCGCGGATACCAAGCCTGCCGAGAACCCATCGGCAGAAGAGTGGAGCAACGACGCATGGCACGCACGCTGGCGGACATCAACGCCGAGATCGCGAAGCTGAAGAAGCAGGCCGACGAAATCCGGTCGCGAGAGGTCAAGGAGGTTGTCTCGCGGATCAAGAAGGCGATCAAGCACTACGGCCTGACCCCGCGGGAGCTGTTCGGCAAGGGCGCCGGTGCAACCGGGCCTGCTCGGAAGGTGCGGGGTGCGAAGGCGGGTGAGTCAGCCAGGGCTGCACCGCTCAAGGCCAAGCCTGCAGGCGTGATCCGCTTCCGCGACGAGGCCGGCAACAGCTGGACCGGCCGCGGCAAGCGCCCGAACTGGTTCAAGGCAGCAATCGCCGCGGGCAAGAAGCCCGAAGACCTCGCGGTCAAGTAACCGCAGCCGCCGCCCGCCGTGGGGACACGGGCGGGCGGACCGGCGCCACCACCCCCGCCGGCACCCAGTCCGGCTCGTCATCGGCACCCGGCTCGCGTTCCCAGAACGCGCAGCCGTTGGTGGGGCTTGCTTGCACGCGGGAGAGGTCTGGGCGGGCGCACAGGGCAGCGGTGCCGTCGTGGAGCATGCGGCCGAAGTGGGCGCAGAACCAGCAGGGGCGGGGGTCGACCCAGGGGGAAAAGTGGGTGTGGGGTGGGGTGTGCCTGCTGGGAAGCATGCAGGGTGGGTGGCTCAGGGGGCGAGCCTGTGCTGGCGCTACCTCAACCGACGCGCTGGAATTCCGGTACCTGGGGGCCGATTCGCGACTCGTCGCCTCACGCTGACCGACACAAAGTGGCTGTTGGCCCGGCAGCCTCTCGCTGAACTGAGCAACCGCGGCGCCAGCTGATGCCGTCGTTGCCGCAGCCGGTCCAGAGGGCCCCCGGTGCACAGGCGATGTGCCTGAATCCGCGCGAATCCTTGAAAGTGGCCAGGGAGCTGGTGGGGCGTTGAGGGCGTGCGCCCGCCCCCCTCAGCCCAAGGCGACAGCGATCTGACAAGAAGCCCCGGCTCACGCCGGGCCCCGTCGGGCAGGGCGGCCTCAGGAACCGCCGACAATCCATCGATGAAGACACCGGCCCGCCTGCAAGTGCTGATCGACGAAGGCCTGGTCGACAGCGTGTTGCGGCAACTCAAGAGCGGCAAGGAAGCCGAGGTGTTCGTGGTGCGCTGCGGCGATGAAACCCGTGCCGCCAAGGTCTACAAGGCCGCCACCCACCGCAGCTTTCGCCAGGCGGTGGACTACACCGAGAACCGCAAGGTGAAGAACAGCCGCCAGGCGCGTGCCATGGCCAAGGGCACCCGATACGGGCGCGAGCAGCAGGAAGCCGCCTGGCAAAGCGCCGAGGTGGACGCACTGTTCCGCCTGGCTGCGGCCGGCGTGCGCGTGCCCCAACCCTTCCACTTCTTCGAAGGTGTGTTGCTGATGGAGCTGGTGGCAGACGCCGACGGACATGCGGCCCCACGGCTGAACGATGTGCCGTACACGCCCGAGGCCGCGCGCGCACATCACGCGCTGCTGCTGCGCGAGGTGGTGCGCATGCTGTGCGCCGGCGTCGTGCACGGCGACCTGTCGGAATTCAACATCCTGCTGGCCCAGGACGGCCCCGTCATCATCGACCTGCCGCAGGCGGTGGACGCCGCCGGCAACAACCATGCCCCTCGCATGCTGATGCGCGACGTGGACAACCTGCGCAGCTTCTTCGGCCAGCACGCGCCGGAGCTGCGCGACACACGCCATGGGCCCGAGATCTGGGACCTTTACGCCACGGGCCGCCTGAGCCCGGAGACCCCGCTGACAGGCCGGTACGAACCCAGGCCGGGCGC
>JBDKFA010000220.1:0-27990 GCA_039798945.1 Pseudomonadota bacterium | reverse complement strand
GCACATGCGGCAGGCGCGACCCGGTGTGCACCGGCAAACCTGTCGCAGGAAGTACAACTTGACCTTGCCCGCCGTCAGCTTCGGCGATATCGAAGCCGCCGCAGTGCGGCTCCAAGGCCAGGTGCTGGACACGCCTTGCGTGGAGTCGAAGACGCTGGGCCGGATCGTCGGCGCGCAGGTCTTCCTCAAATTCGAGAACCTGCAGTTCACCGCCTCGTTCAAGGAGCGAGGCGCACTCAACTGCCTGGCCGTGCAACGGGCGAGCGGTGAAACCGTGAAGGGCGTGATCGCGGCGTCGGCCGGCAACCACGCCCAGGGGCTGGCCCACCACGCCCGCCGCCTCGGCCTGCGGGCGGTGATCGTGATGCCCGAGCACACGCCGACGGTGAAGGTGGAGCGCACGCGCGGCTTCGGCGCCCAGGTCATCCTGCACGGCAGCACCTTCGACGACGCGCATGCCCATGCCGTGCGGCATGCCGCCGAGCAGGGCCTGGCTTTCGTCCACCCCTTCGACGACCCGCTGGTGATCGCCGGCCAGGGGACGGTGGCCCTGGAGATGCTGCGTGCCCAGCCCGAGCTCGACACGCTCGTGGTGGCGGTGGGCGGCGGCGGCCTGCTCGCGGGCATGGCCACCGCGGCGCGCGCGCTGCGACCCGACATCCGCATCGTCGGCGTGCAGAGCACGCGCTTCGCCTCGATGGTCAATGCCGTCACCGGCAGCACGCATCCGATCGGCGAGAGCACGATTGCCGAAGGCATCGCCGTGGGCCGGCCCGGAGCGCTGACCCAAGCCGTCCTGGCCAGCCACGTCGACGAGTGGATGCTCGTGGACGAGGGCGACATCGAGCAGGCGATCCTGATGCTGCTGGAGATCGAGAAGACGGTGGTGGAGGGTGCCGGCGCGGCAGGCCTGGCCGCGGTGCTGAAAGCGCCGTCGCGCTTCGCCGGGCAGCGCGTGGGCCTCGTGCTGTGCGGCGGCAACATCGACCCGCTGCGGCTGCAGGCGATCATCGGCCGCGGCATGGTGCGCGCGGGGCGGCTGGCGCGCGTGCGCGTGGCCGCGCGCGACGTGCCGGGGATGCTCGCGCGGATCACGGCCATCGTCGCGCAGACGGGCGCCAACATCGAGGAGGTGCACCACCAGCGTGCCTTCTCCGCGCTGCCGGTGCATACGGTGGAGGTGGAGTTCGTGCTCCAGACCCGGGACCGGCCGCACCTCGCCGCGGTGATCGAGGCGCTGCGGTCGAAGGGCTTCGAGGCCCATCACACCTGAAGCCGCTGCAGCCGGCGGCCGAGCCGGCGTGACGCACGGCCGACCTGCCGGCCAGTCAGGCGCGTCGGCGCAAGCCCAGGCCCATGACCGCACCGACGACGACCAGCGCCCCCAGCCACTGCGCGGGTCGCAAAGGCTGGTCGAGCAACAGCCACGCCAGCACGAGGGCCATGACCGGCTCGACGCTCATGATGGGCGAGTTGCCGACCACGCCCAGGCGCGGCAGCAGCACGAAGGTGCAGGTGAAGGCCGTGCCGTAGAGCACGCACAGGCCGGCCAGCCCCCACCAGCCGGGAGCGGCATTCGGCAGGTGCGGCCCACCCTGCGAGAAGGTGAGGGCCGAGGCCAGGATGCCGACGATCGCCATCGTGAAGGCGCTGCGGAACCGTCCGTCGAGCGCGGCCACCTCGTGCTGCGTGAGTGCGAGCACGAGGCCGAAGGCGATCGCGGCCAGCACCGCATAACCCACGCCGGCGCCGATCCGCGCCCACTGGGCCTGCGCCCCGAGGCCCGAGGCTGCGCCGGCGACATCCAGGGCCAGCGCCAGCCCGACGAGGATGACGGGGATCGCCACCACGACCGCGCGCTCCGGACGGTGGCCATACAGCGCGAACGCCCACAACGCCGCACACAGCGGGTACAGGTTGAACGCCAGCAGCGCCAGCCCGACGGGGATGCGCGCCACCGAGGCGTAGACCGACAGGGTCTGCACCGTCAGCAGCAGCCCGAGACCGACGAGCACGTAGCGCTGGCGTGCGTTCACCGCGAGCGCAGGCCGACGCCACATCACGAGCGCGCCCACCACGAGGGCCGTGCACAGGCTGCGCGCGGCAGCCGCCGTGCTCACGCTCACGCCGTGGTCCATCGCCACGCGTGCGGCGATGTGGTTGCCGGCAAACAGCAGGGCCAGCCCGAGCAGGGCCAGGAATGCGCGCTCAGTCAGCCGAGGCCCCCGATTCCTTCACCACCTTGGCCCACTTGGCGATCTCGGCCGCCTGGAAGCGCGACAGCTCCTCGGGGGTGGACAGCCAAGGGTCCAGGCCGAGGGACTTGAGCTTGTCCTGCACGTCCGCGAGCTTGAAGACGCGGTGGATCTCCTGGTTCAGCCGCATCACCACCTCGCGCGGCGTGCCCGCCGGTGCGAACACCGCGAACCAGCTCGTGGCCTCGAAACCGGGGATGGTCTCGGCCACGGTCGGCACGTCCGGCGCTGCCGGGGAACGCTTCGCGCCCGTCTGCGCCACGGCGCGGATCTTCCCTTCCTTGGCCATCGGCAGGGCCGAGGGCATGTTGTCGAACATCAGCTGGATCTGCCCGCCCACGAGGTCGGGGATCGCGAACTGCCGACCCTTGTAGGGCACATGCGTCATGGTCGTACCCGTCATCGACTTGAAGAGCTCGCCCGAGACATGCACCGACGAGCCGATGCCCGGCGAGCCGAAGCTCAACTTGTTCGGGTTGGCCTTGAGGTGCGCCACGAGCTCGGCCACCGTCTTCACCGGCAGGTCGTTGGTCACCACCAGCAGGTTCGGGGTGCTCGCCACGTGGGCCACGGGCACGAAGTCCTTGACCATGTCGTACGGCATGCGCTTGTACAGCGCGCCATTGATCGAGTGGGTGCCCACCGTGGCCATCACGAGCGTGTGCCCGTCCGCGGGCGCCTTGGCCACGATCTCGGCACCGATGTTGCCGCCGGCCCCCGGCTTGTTGTCCACCACCACCGGCTGGCCCAGGCTCGCCTTCTCGGAGAACGTGCGCGCGAGGATGTCGGGCGCGCCGCCGGGCGGGAAGGTCACGACCAGTCGGATGGGCTGGCGGGGGAAGCCCTGGGCATGGGCAGAGGCTGCACCGAGCACCCCGATCACGGCCAGCGTGAGCCCGGCCGCACGGCAAGCCCAGGCACCCGAGCAAAAACCGGCATTGCGACGAAACTTCATGTCAGGACTCCTGTTCGAACCCCAGAGTCGATCACAACGGCACCTGACTGCCTACCGGGTTCGACCCCACGCCGGTCGCGGGATCGGGTTCGGACACCTGGAGGGCGGCCCGTCGCACGGCCCCACCCGGACGCCTGTGAGGTGTGGCGGGCTCTCGCCCGGCGACACGAACTCGCCGGTTTCGTGAAGCCTGCACGCCCCGGATCCGGGGGATGCTGGTCGAATGTCGGCTTGAGTTGGGGTTTTCCTGAACCAGAGGAGCTGCAGGCCACTCCACTCTGCACAGCGTTCATCGCAAAGGACAGTCTGAATCAACCGCACCTCGCGGGGGATCCGAACGGTGGCTCACTTGTCGCGTTTCAGCGGGCTGGCCCTGGCTGCAGCGTCACGGGCGGTGGCCTGATTCCGATCCGGGCCATGACCCTCAGCGAAGGGCTTCGCCGCGAATGACCTGAGTGCCCTGCACAGGACGGCTGCTCAAGAACCCGCGCCGCCTGCCGAAATCGGAGGTGCGTCCGAGAAACGACCTTGCAGCCCTTCTCCCCCCTGCGCCGGCTGCATCAAACCCTGATGCCGGACTACAACCGCCGAGCGACCGCCTACTGGTGGACGGTGGTGCCGCTGGGCCTGGCGGCCATTGCCTGGGCCAGCGCGGACATCGCCTCGAGGCCCTGGACCGTGGTGATGCAGATCGCCGCCGGTGTCGTCATGGCGGGACTGGCGGGCGGCTTCCCGATCATGATTCCCCGCACCAAGACCTCCTTTGCGCTGGGCGAGGTCTTCACGTTCCTGCTGCTGTTCATGCACGGGCCGGCTCCGGCCGTGCTGGCTGCCGCCGCCGAGGCTGCCGTGGCCTCGGCGCGAACCTCCAGGCGCTGGACATCCCGAATCGGCGGGCCAGCCCTGACCGCCATCTCGATGGCGGGCACCGGCTTCCTGCTGGAAATCGTGGTGGGATGGCCTGCGGGCCTGCAAGGCATCGGCATGTCGGTGCTGGTGGCCCTGGCACTGTGGCTGGCCATCTTCCACTTCATGCTGAACACGGCGCTCGTGGCCGCGCTGCCTCGGCTGAAGCGCGGCGAGTGGCTGCAGTGGAGCGACCTGACCGGCAGCTTCGGCCTCACCTTGGGGATGAGCGCGGTGTGCGCGTGCGGCGCAGCGCTGCTCAGCGAGGCGTTCCGCGCGTACACGCTGCCCGTGCTCGCCACCATCACGCCGGCGCTGCTGATGCTCGTGACGATCGTGCGCGGGTTCTTCCGGCAGCAGGAGGCCACACGGGCGCTGAGCGAGGCGGAGGCCCAGGCGGCTCGACGCGAGGCGGACATCACGGCTCGCCACCTCCAGCAGATGCACGAGATCGCCTTCCACGACGCCCTCACCGGCCTGCCCAACCGCCGCATGCTGCTGGCGGAACTGGACGAGTCGGTGCGGTTGCACCGGGAGAACCACGACCGTGGCTACGCCCTGCTGTTCCTGGACTTCGACCGCTTCAAGCTCATCAACGACACCCTCGGGCATGCCGCCGGCGACACCTTCTTGAAGCACGTGTCGCAACGCCTGAGCGCGCAGGTGGAAGCAGCCGACCTGGTGGCCCGGCTCGGCGGCGACGAATTCGCCGTGCTGCTGCGCCGGCCCGTCACCCTGGACGCGGTGGATGCCCTGGCGGCGCGGATCCAGCAGGCCGTCGGGCAGCCCTACCTGGTGTCCGGCACCGAGCTGACCAGCAGTGCGAGCATCGGCATCACGACCTCGGCGCGCGGCTACGAGGTGCCGCAGGATGTGCTGCGCGACGCAGACATCGCCATGTACCGCGCCAAGGCGGCCGGCAAGGCCCGGCACGTCGTGTTCGACGCCCAGATGCACCGCGAGCTCGCGCGCCGGCTGCGCCTGGAAAGCGACCTGCGCCGGGCGCTGGCCGACGGTGCGCTCACGCTCGCCTACCAACCCGTGTTCCGGCTGTCCGACGGCCAGCCCCTGGGCTTCGAGGCCCTCGCCCGCTGGACGCACCCGGAGCTCGGCGAGATCGAGCCCGTGGAGTTCGTGCCGATCGCCGAGGAGTCGGGGCTGGCCCCGGCCCTGACGGACTACGTGCTCGCACTGGCGTGCACGCAGCTGCGCCGGTGGCACGCGCGCTGGCCGGCCGTCGGCACACTCGGCATGCAGGTGAACCTCTCGGACAGGGATCTCGCCCAGCGCACGCTGCCCGAGCGCGTGCGCGCCGTGCTGCGGGAGACCGGCGTGCAACCCGACCTCCTCTGGCTCGAGCTGACCGAGGGCACGATCATGCGGCGCCTGGCCACGCAGCGGTCGGTGCTGCTCGAGTTGCGGGCCCTGGGCACGCGGCTGGTGATCGACGACTTCGGCCGCGGGTACTCGTCGCTCGGCCAGCTGTCCTCGCTGCCCATCGACGGGCTGAAGATCGACTGCAGCTTCGTGGCAGGGATCGGGCAGCATCACGACACGAGCGCCATCGTGCGCACCATCCTGCAGTTGGGCCAGTCCCTCGGCCGCATGGTGGTGGCGGAGGGTGTGGAGACGCACGCGCAGCTGGAATGGTTGCGCAGCGCCGGCTGCGACGCGGCCCAAGGCCGGGGCCTGGCCGCGCCGATGGCCGCACCCGCCGTGGAGGCGTGGCTGGAGCGCCAGCATGGCTGGGGAGTCGGGGCAGCCGTGCCGGCATCGGCCGCCTCCCCGGCGGTGTTGATGCACTGAGCTGGCCGAGGCCGCGCCGCGAGCCGGGGAGCCGCTCCTCAAGTTACCGCCCAGCCTGTCGAAAACGAGCGACCGCGGGCTCATTCGAGGCCCGTCGCCCAGCCGCCGTCCGGGAGCCCGATTGATCCTCTTCACCGTCTGCCAGCGCCTGCACCGCTCGCTGCTGCCCGACTACCCTGTCGGGGCGGCAGCCTTCTGGTGGACGCTCGTGCTCGCCGGCACGGGAGCCATCGGCTGGTCGATCTGGTCGGTGGCGCAACTGCCCGCGGCGCAGATCGGCCAGGTTGCCATCGGTGTCGCGCTGGCGGCGGCAGCGGCGTTCTTCCCGATCGTCGTGCCGCGCACCAAGACGGCCTTCGCCGCGGGCGAGGTCTTCATCTTCATGCTGCTGCTGCTGCACGGTCCCGCAGCAGCGGTGCTGGCCGCCGCAGCCGAGGCGGCGGTGGCGTCGTGGCGGGTCTCGCGGCGCTGGTCGTCCCGCATCGCCAGCCCGGCGCTGTGCGCGCTGTCGATGGCCATCGCCGGGTTGATGCTGCATGCCGCGCTGGCCTATCTGGCCGAGCTGGGCCTGCGCAACTCCGGGGTCGTGATCATCGCCACGCTCTGGGCCTCGATCCTGCAGTTCCTGCTGAACTCGGTGTTCGTCTCCAGCCAGCTGCGCATGAAGCGGCGCGAGTGGCCGAGCTGGTCGGACATCGCCGGCAACTTCGGCGTCACCGCCGCCGCCAGCGCGGCCAGCGCCTGCGGGGCCGCCCTGATGGCCGTGACCTTCCGCGACACGGGGCTGTCCACGATCCTGGTCGTCGGGCCGCCGCTGGCCCTGCTGCTGGCGATCCTGCATGCCTTCTTCAAGCAGCAGGAGGCGAACCGGGCGATCGCCGAGGCGGCTGCCCATGCCGCGCGGCGCGAAGCCGAGATCACCGCCCAGCACCTGAAGGAGATGCACCACATCGCCTTCCACGACGCGCTGACCGGGTTGCCCAACCGGCGCCGCTTCGTCGAGGAACTGGCCCAGGTCGTCGAGCAGGCACGTTCGGACGCCACGCAGGGCTTTGCGGTCATGTTCCTGGACTTCGACCGCTTCAAGGTCATCAACGACAGCCTCGGGCACGCAGCCGGCGACGAGTTCCTCGTGCTCGTGGCCAAGCGCATCGCCAGCCGCCTGCGCCCCGAAGACCTGGTGGCCAGGCTCGGTGGCGACGAGTTCGCGGTGCTGCTGCGGCGCGCCAACCCGGCCCAGGGGGTGGGCGAACTCGCCACGCGCATCCAGGAGGCCGTGAGCCAGCCCTACCGCTTGTCCGGCACGGAGATCACCAGCAGTGCCAGCATCGGCATCACCGTCAGCACCCATGGCTACGAAAGGCCCGGGGACGTGCTGCGCGATGCGGACATCGCGATGTACCGCGCCAAGGCAGCGGGTAAGGCTCGTCACGTGGTGTTCGACGGGGCGATGCACGCCGAGATCGCACGGCGGCTGCGGCTCGAGGGCGACCTCAGGCGGGCCCTGTCGGAGGGCGTGCTGCACGTGGCCTACCAACCGATCTTCGCCCTCGACGAGAACCACATCATCGGCTTCGAGGCCCTGGCACGCTGGACCCATCCGGAACTTGGCGAGATCCTGCCCGAGGAGTTCGTGGCGATTGCCGAGGAGTCCTCGCTCGTCGTGCAACTGACCGACTACGTGCTCGAACGTGGCTGCGCCGACCTCAGCCGCTGGCACCGCCGCGACCCGCGCGGCTCGGGCCTGAGGCTGCACGTGAACATCTCGGACAAGGACGTCGCCCAGCGCAACCTGCTGCAGCGCGTGCAGGCCGCTCTCCATGCAGCCAGTCTGCAACCGGCTCACCTGACGCTGGAGCTCACCGAGCTCATCCTGATGCGACGCCTGGCCACCGAGCGCGCGCTGCTGCAGGACCTGCGCCAGTTCGGCGTCGGCCTGAGCATCGACGACTTCGGCATGGGTTACTCCTCGCTCGCGCACCTGTCCTCCCTGCCGATCGACAGCCTGAAGATCGACCGCTCCTTCATCGACGGCCTGCTGACACAGCCCACCGAGGCCGCCATCGTGCGCACGATCCTCGACCTCGGCCGCTCGCTCGGGCGCCAGGTGCTGGCCGAGGGCATCGCGAACGCGGGGCAGCTGGCGGCCTTGCGCGCGCTGGGCTGCAGCTTCGGCCAGGGCCACCACCTCGGTGCACCGCTGTCGGCCGCGGCCGTGGACGCACTGATCGACCGCATGGATCTCGGGGGCACGCCGGCCCCGGTCGAAGGTGCGGCCGACCCGGTGCGGCTCTTCCACTGAGCCCCGCCGGCCGCGCCGACCTCAAGCAGGTGGCCAGACAGGGAACAACTTCACGGCCCGGCGGGTTTCATCGGCGCCCATCCCGTGAACACGGGGGCTTTCGAGGGTGAAATCCGGGAATCGGTAATCGCACCCGGATTTCCAGGGGTTCAACCATGATTCACGTCCGCCCGCCCGTCTCTGGCCGCCTCCGTCACCTGCTGCGCGCGACGTCGGCCGGCCTGCTGCTGGCCGTGGCCACGGGCGCGGCCCAGGCCTCGGCGCTCCCCAGCACATCGGTGCAGGCCCTGAGCATGGCCGAGCGGGCCAAGATGGCCGGCGACCTGACCATGACGCTGCAGGCGTCGAGAATCAGCGCGCAGGCCACCTGGGCACGTGACCTCCAGAGTCCGAGCGGGAAGAGCTTTCCGACCGTGCGCTATGTGAAGGCCCTGGTATTTTGCGAGTGCACCGACCCCGCCATGGCCGAGCTGCGCCAGGCCGTCATGCGGGCCGGCGGCTCGGTCTACATGCGTTACCTGTCGGTGCGCGGCCTGTCCGTGATGCTGCCGGCCACGGGCGTGCTCGAGATCGCCAGGCGCCCCGAGGTGCAGAGCATCTCGCCGAACCGGCTCACCACGCGCAGCTTCAGCGTGCTCGAGCGGTCGGTCAACATCGATGCGGCTGCCTCCACGTCGAGCATGGTACGGAGACCCTCGGGCATCAACAATTACTTCGGGCTCACAGGCTCGGGCGTGGGCATCGCGATCCTCGACTCGGGGATCATGCGCAACCACGAGAACTTCCGTGACGCCGCTGGAGCCACGCGCGTGCGGCAGGCGGTGGACTTCACCGCGTCCAGCGACGCCAGCATGGCGGGCCTGCAGGACTGGCAGGCCGGGCTCGACGCCTCGGGCGACCTGCTCACCCCGGGGTCGGCCGCGCGCCTGGCCTACGAGGCTCGCATCCACAACATGGGCGGCAACCCGGAGGTGGACGGCTACGGGCACGGCACTCACGTGGCCAGCGTGGCTGCCGGCCGCGCCTGGGGCCTCACCCCGAACTCCTCGGGCGTGGCACCGGGGGCCGACCTGTACGACCTCAAGGTGCTCGACGCCAAGGGCTTCGGCACGATCAGCGACGTGCTCGCCGCCATCGACTGGGTGGTGATGCGCTCGCGGCTGCTCAACATCCGCGTGATGAACCTGAGCCTGGCCGCCGACTCCACCGAGTCCTATGTCACCGACCCCCTGTGCCGCGCCGTGCGCAGTGCCACCGCCGTGGGCATCACGGTGGTGGTGGCCGCCGGCAACTTCGGCAAGCGTGCCGACGGGCGGGAACTCTATGGCACCGTCGGCTCGCCCGGCATCGAGCCCTCGGTGATCACGGTGGGTTCGGCCAATACGCTGGGCACCGGCCCTCGCACGGACGACAGCGTCAATGGGTTCAGCTCGCGTGGCCCGACGCGCGGGCTCTACGTCTCGCCCACGGGCGTGCGCCGGGTGGACAACGCCCTCAAGCCCGACCTGGTGGCGCCGGGCAACCGGATCCTGGGGGCGATGGCGGCCAGTACGGCCGGCGCCCGGGCTGACCTGCCGGCAAGGTACCCTGCCCTGGTGCCTCCGCTGATGACCGGCAACGCGCCCAGCAACCGCTCGGGCAAGACGGCCGAACTGATGACCCTCAGCGGCACCTCCATCGCCGCCCCGGCGGTGGCTGGCACGGTGGCCCTGATGCTCGAGGCCAACCCGGGACTGACGCCGCCGCTGATCAAGGCGATGCTGCAGTACACGGCCGAGCCGCTCGTGGGTGCGAATGTGCTCCAGCAGGGTACGGGGCTGCTGAACGCCGATGGTGCCGTGTTCACCGCACGCACCGTGCGCCCCAACCTCATGCAGGACATCGAGGCCGGGACGATCCAGCCGGGCGCGACGATCACCAGCAGCGCGGTGCTCAGCGGCACCCTCGTGCCGGCCCCCGGGCTCTCGGTGCTCAACAGCGTATCCCCCGGTTCGTACCCGACAGCAGGCGGGCTCGGCCGCTGGAGCCGCATGATCTTTGCGGGCGGCAACCGCATCCTGAGCGGCGCCTCGCTCTTCAACCAGTACCACCTCGCCTGGGACCACCGCATCAGCTGGGGCGGCACCGTCGGCCCGCGCCGCACCACGGTCGCCTGGTGGGCCGCTTCGCAGAGCGTGGCTGCATCCACGGTGGCCAGGAGCTTCACCGAAGCGCCCATCCCTGGAACGCCGACCGCCCTGTTCCAGCCCGGCGTCAGGTTCGTGTCGAGCCTGGCGGGCCCGAGTTCGCTGGCCAATCGCACCGGCGTCTTCCTGCCCGCACACATGTTCACCACAGCCCTGATCGCGGGCCAGGGCTCGGTGTTGCCGAGCGGGCTGGTGCTGGCCGAAGGACTCGTGCTGGCCGAAGGACTCGTGCTGGCGGAAGGACTCGTGCTCGCCGAAGGGCTGGTGCTGGCCGAGGGGCTCGTGCTGGCCGAGGGATTGGTGCTGGCCGAAGGGCTCGTGCTGGCCGAGGGACTGGTGATGGCCGAGAGCACGGGCGGAACGGGAGAATGATCATGGTGAAGAGCAGGAATGGCAAGCCGCGAGCCAGGCTCGCGGGCTGGATGGCCTTGTCCGTGTGGCTGCTGAGCAGCTTCGTGGGTGTCGGGCCTGGGCCAGTGCACGCCCAGACCCGAGCGGCCGCCCCGGACCCGCTCGCGCACAAGGTCGCCACCGACCTGCGCCTGGCCATCGATGCCGCCAAGCCCGCGCGCCAGCCCTGGTTGCGCGAAGCGGCTGGCCAGCGCTGGGTGCGCGTCGTCGTCACCGGCCAGCGGCGCAGCGCCGAACTCGCGGAAGCCCGCAAGGAAATCACGCAGCGCGGGGGCAACGTGGTCTCGCACGATCCCGCCATCGCCACCGTCGTGGCCGTGCTGCCGGCGTCACAGGTTCGCGGCGTGGCGGCCCGGGCCGACGTGCTGCACATCGCCCCAGACCGCACGATGGAGTCCGCCCCCAAGGCCCCGCCCGTGCAGGCCAGCTCCGCGCACCTGGCCGCCTATGGCCTGGGGCCGAACTCCGCACGCGCCATCAGCGACAAGGCGCTGCTGGGCGAGTAGAACCGGCCCGAAGCGAGAGCCGGAGCGGCACGCAGCCTGCCGCGAGCCGGCTGGCAGCCTGCCTGGAGGCGCAACCCGCGGCGCCTGTCAGCCGCCGGCAGGCGGCCACCGATCCCATGCCCGTGCCGCCGCCGCCTCGCCCCACAGGTCGACCACCACGGGCGTGCCCGCGTGCACGGCCTGCGCGGCCGAGCCACGCAGATAGCCCAGGCCCACGCAGCGCCCGGCCTGCAGGCTCCAGCCCACCGAACTCAACTCACCCAGGGCCTGGCCCTGGAGGCTGAGCGTCTCGCCGCCCCAGGCGTAGGCGGCCGGGTCGTCGAGCACCACGGTGACGAGCTTCTTGCGCAGCGGTTGCCCGGCCGCGGCACGCAGCGCCTGGCGCCCCATGAAGTCGTCGGCCTTGTCCAGCTTCACGGCGAACTCCAGGCCCGCCTCGAAGGGCGTCTCATCCGGACCCAGCTCGGCCCCCCAGGCCCGGCGGCCGGCCTCGATGCGCAGCGCATCGAGCGCGTAGTAGCCGGCGTCGCGCACCCCGAGGTCCTCGCCCGCCTGCATCAGCGCGAGGTAGGTGTGGCGCAACGTCTCCACGGGTACGTAGAGCTCGTAGCCCGGGCCACCCACGTAGGCCATGCGTGCGGCGCGCACGCGGGCGTGGCCCAGGTCGATCTCGCGCGTGTGCGCGAACTTCAGCGCCTGTGGCGACAGGTCGTCCGGGCTCACGCGCGCGAGCAGTTCGCGTGCCTTCGGGCCCATCACGCCGAGCACGCCCCACATCGCCGTCACGTCGGTGAGCACCGCGTGCTCGCCGCTGCGGATGTGGCGCGTGATCCAGTCCGCATCGCGCACCGGCTGGGCCGAGCCCGTCACGAGGAGGAAGCGGTCGGCGGCGAGCGCGATCACCGTGAGGTCGCTCTCGAAGCCCCCGCGCGCATTGAGCATCGCGGTATAGACCATGCGCGTGGCCCCGGGCACCGGGCCCGGAGGCAGGCGCAGTGGCGTGAGGTCGTTCGCGCACAGGCGTTGCAGGACCGCCCACGCGTCGCGCCCCTGCAGCAGCAGCTTGCCGAAGGAACTCTGGTCGTACACCGCCACCGCCTCGCGCGTGGCGCGCTGCTCCTCGATCACCCAGTCCAGCCACCCCGGGCGGCCGAGCGTGTCGGCCGGGCGCGGGGCATCGGCAGGCCGGAAGTAGTTCGCCCGCTCCCAGCCGTTCTTGCTGCCGAATTCGGCCGTCCAGCTGCCATGCACCCCGGGGCGGGAGGAGCCCGCCAGCAGGTCGTAGAGCGCGCTCGTGCGTAGCGGCCGCGTCGTTTGCAGCTCCTGGCGCGGCCAGCGCATCGCGTAGTGCAGCCCGAGCGTCTCGCCCGTGCGCTCGGCCAGCCCCCTGCGGTTGGCCAGATGCGGGCCGAAGCGCCGGATGTCCACGTCCCACAGGTCCCCCGGCGGCTCGCCCGCAGCGATCCACTGCGCGATCAGCGAGCCCGCGCCACCGGAGTTGGCGATGCCCGCCGAGTTGAAACCCGCGCACACGAAGTAGCCACGCAGCTCGGGCGCCTCGCCAAGGATGAAGTTGCCGTCGGGCGTGAAGCTCTCCGGCCCGTTGAGCAACATCTTCACCTGCGCCGTCTCCAGGCACGGCGTGCGGTGGATGGCGTTTTGCATCAGGATCTCGAACTGGTCCCAGTCCTCGCCGAGCAGCTGGAACTGGAAGGTGCTCGGGATGGGGTCGACCGTCCAGGGCTTGGCCACCGGCTCGAAGCCGCCCATCAAGAGGCCACCCACCTCTTCCTTGTAGTAGATGAAGCCGTCCGGGTCGCGCATCACCGGCAGCATCGGGTGCACGCCCTCGATACGCTCGGTGACGATGTAGAAGTGCTCGGCCGGGTACAGCGGCACCGTCACCCCGGCCAGCGCCCCGAACTGCCGCGCCCACTGGCCCGCGCAGTTCACGAGCGTGTCGCAGCGGATGGTGTGCCGCGCCTCACCCTGCCCCACCACCACACCCGACACGCGCGCGCCCGTGGGCCCCTCCTCCACCAGCACCTGCGTGACCTCCACGCCCTCGACCAACTTCGCGCCCCGGTTGCGCGCGCCCTTGGCGAGCGACATGCACAGGTCCGCCGGGTTCGCCTTGCCGTCGCCGGGAATCCAGATCGCGCCTTCCAGGTCGTCGGTGCGCATCACCGGGTACAGCTCGCCCGCCTCGCGCGGCGTGATGAGCTCCACCTCCACACCAAAGCTGCGCGCCAGCGCCACCTGCTTGCGCAGCACCTGCATCCGCTCGGGGGTGCGCGCCACGTTCACGCTGCCGCAGCGCTTCCAGCCCGTGGCCAGCCCCGTCTCCTGCTCGAGCGTGGCGTACAGCTCGATGCCGTACTTGCTCATGCGCGTCATGTTGCGGTTCGGGCGCATCTGCCCGATGAGCCCGGCGGCGTGCCACGTAGTGCCGCTCGTGAGCCGGCCCTGCTCGAGCAGCAGCACGTCGGTGATGCCGAGCTTCGTCAGGTGGTAGGCGGTGGAGCAGCCGGCGATGCCGCCGCCGACGATCAGGACCTGGGTGTGGGTGGGGAGGGTCATCTCGCGGGTTTCGTGCGGACGGGATCGACACTGTCGCACGGCCAAGGGAACCTGCCACTCCCGGGCATCCCTGCCTTGGCTATGATGGCCTGGGCCGACATGACTACGCTGCCCATCACCCTGTCAGACCGCGCGCTTGCAGGCCGTTGCCTGTGCGGCCGAGTGGAATACCGCGTGGCCGATGCCTTCGCCTACGCACTGAATTGCCACTGCTCGAACTGCCGGCGCGCCACCGGCTCGGCCTTCAAGGCCTTCGCCGGCATCGAGCGAGCTCGGCTCAAGGTCACGCGCGGCGCAGAAGACCTGCTGGTCTTCGGTGAGCCTGCCGCCCACGATGCACGCTGCGCCCAGTGCGGCTCGCTGCTGTACTCCGTCGTCCGCGAGGGCACCTTCGTTCACGTCACGCTGGGCACCTTGACCGACGCGCCCACGATCCGGCCTTCGGCACACATCTTCGTCGGCTCCAAGGCACCCTGGCACGCCATCACCGACGCGTTGCCGCAGCACCAGGAGTTTGGATAGTCAAGCATGCAGCGCGCCGCATGCGGGCGGCACCGCCCGCCCCGAGCCGGCGCCGATCTCAGGCGCGCACCAGGGGCTCGGCCGGCGCCTCCGCGGCCCGGTACGGAGCGCACAGCTGCTGCACGTAGTGGTGGTGCGCGGGCAGGCCCGCCACCGTGCGCTGGACCTTGACCTGGATGTCGTTCAGGAAGCGCTTGAGCTCGTCCAGCCCCATGAGGTCGGCCACCGGGTGGTAGCGCTTGGGCACGATGCCCTGGCCCATCATCACCTGCACCCAGGAGTTCTCGGCGAAGAGCTCGTCGCTCGGGCGGAAGACGCGGGCGGTCTCGCGAAAGAGCTCGATGCGGTGGCGCAAGGTGGGCAGGATGTCCATCTCGCGCACGTGCTTCCACAGGGCCGAGTCGGTGCGTTCGTTCACGTGGTAGTGCAGCACGATGAAGTCGCGGATGTGCTCGAGTTCCCGCTTGGACTGCAGGTTGAACTCGTCCACGTCCGCCTGCTGGATGCCGCCGGCTGGAAAGAGCTGCATCAGCCGGATGGCCGCGCGCTGAATCAGGTGGATGCTGGTGGACTCGAGCGGCTCGACGAAACCGCTGGCCAGGCCCACCGCCACACAATTGCGCTCCCATACCTTGTGGCGCTGGCCGGGCAGGAACCGGATCACGCGCGGCAGGGTGATCAATTCACCCTCGACGTTGCGGCGTAGCATGTCGGGCGCATCGGCATCGCTGAGCTCCTTGCTGCTGTACACGAGGCCGTTGCCCACCCGGTGCTGCAGCGGGATGCGCCATTGCCAGCCGAAGGGGTGCGCAATGGAGCGCGTGTAGGGCCAGGCCTCGTGCACCGAGGCGGTCTGCACGGCGACCGCGCGGTCGCACGGCAGCCAGTACGACCAGTCCTCGTAGCCCACGCCGAGTGCCTCGCCCAGCAGCAGTGAGCGAAAGCCCGTGCAGTCGATGAACAGGTCACCCTCGACGAGGCTGCCGTCTTGCATGCGCAGCGCGGCGATGTCGCCCACCCGGTCGGAGCCCGCCTCAGGGCCGTGCTTGACGACCTCGCCGATCTTGCCCTCGATGCGCTGCACGCCGCAGGCCTCGCTCATCGCACGCAGGAACCTCGCGTAGCGGCCGGCGTCCAGGTGGTACGCGTAGTTCAGCCCGTGGTTCTGCACGTGGGCGAAGCGGTTGGCAAAGGCCGCGACGGTTTCGGGGTTGTAGTCGGTGTACGTGCGGCCGAGCCCGTCGGCGCGGGCCTTGAGCCAGAAGTTCTGGAAGCCCGCGCTCCAATGGTCATTGCCGGTCGACCCGAAGGAGTGGAAGTAGTTCTCGCCGATGTTCTTCCAGCCCTCGAAGTTGATG
Source organism: Pseudomonadota bacterium (assembly GCA_039798945.1). Taxonomy (GTDB): domain Bacteria; phylum Pseudomonadota; class Gammaproteobacteria; order Burkholderiales; family Burkholderiaceae_C; genus Rubrivivax. The sequence continues at coordinate 12,203 of JBDKFA010000220.1, read as the reverse complement.
CCGAGCTTGAAGGTGGCGTTGGTGACGGCCATGAACTCGGCCTCGTTGACGCCGAGCAGGTTGTGGAAGGTGTGCAGCGCCGGGATGGTGGCTTCGCCGACGCCCACGGTGCCGATCTCCTCGGACTCCACCAGCTTGATGTCGAACTGCTTGCCCAGCAGCTTGCCCATCAGCGCAGCCGTCATCCAGCCGGCAGTGCCGCCGCCGGCAATCACAACACGATGGAATGGCTTCATGGAGGTGTTCATCGCTTGAGTTGATTCAGCAGGTGTGCGCGAGCCTGGCGCGACACGGTCTCGTCGAGAGGGCCGAGCAGGCCGCGCGCAGCCTCGGGTAGGTGGGCCCAGGTCGCCTGGTCGGCCTCGAACACGAAGTGCCGGAAGTGGTGGGCCCAGATGCGCCGTTCATGCTCGGGCAGATCGCGCAGCGTCATCAGGGCCAGGCGCAGCGTGCTCAGCGGCGAGTCCATGTACTCGGGCGTGGGGCGCCACCAGGCGTTGATCAGGAGATTCACCGGCGCCAGGGCTTCGACGTGGTGAAACCACATGCTCGGGATGAAAAGGGCGTCGCCGGGCTCCATCACGGCCTGTTCCCCGGCCTCCCAAGCCTGCGCGAAGCGCGGAAAGCGCTGCAAGTCTGGCGCCGCGAAGTCGACGAGGCTGATGGGTTGCCCGGCCGGCGTCGGGTCGAGCGGGCCCATGTACAGGTTGTGAAGTTGCTCCGGCGGAAACAGCGTGAAGCAGCGACGGCCCGCGGCCACGACCGCGAAGTTGTACGGCAGGTCGTAGTGGGCAGCGATGCGCGTGCGGTTGCCCAGCCACAGGCTGAGCAGCGCATCGCGCTCACCCAGGCCCATCCGGTTGGCGGCCATGAAGCCAGGCAGCACCGCCTCCACCGTCGTCGAACCGACATACAACGCGGGCGGCTCAGGCGTATGCACCAGCCCGAGCAGGCCAGTCAGCACCTGATCGAGCGTGGCGGCGTAGCGATTGAAGTTGAAGCCGCTGAGCGTCTCGTCGGCATAGAACACGCGGCCGCGCGCTTCGGGCTCCATTTGAAACAGCCCGACGCGCGTGCCGTTGTACAGGCCCATCAGGTAGCGGGCCAGGGCCACATCGGAGTCACGTGCCGCTTGCACCACAGGCCAATGCGAAAAGCCACCGCGCACGATGTAGGGACGCTGCGCAGTGAGCAAATCGCCGGGCAACGCATCCGCTTCGAAGGGCCCGTCCCAAGCGGGAACGTCTCTCATCGGCGTTCAGCGGCGCGAGGCGCGCTCGACGAGCATGGGCAGCTGCGCCAGCGAAGCCACTTGCATGTAGATGGGCATCAAGTGGCCTTCTCGCGACAGCTCCTCCAGCGTGGCTCCGGGCAAGGCAGCCAACCTGTCCTCGTCGATGGTGTAGAGGCCCGTCAGACGATTCGCCTCGCCGCTGAGCAGCTCGAAGTCGAGGACGAAGGGCTCCAGCAGCTGGTGGCGCATCAGCGCGTCGATGAAAGCCGGCAGCTGCTGGGCCTGGGCGTGCAAGTGCTCCATCAGCTGCACGACACGGTCGAGGTACTCGCTGAAGCCGCCATGGGGCATGAAGAGGGCGGTGCCCACCTCGCCCTCGTCGGGGCGCACGATGCGGGGGCTGTCCAGGTCGATGTGCAGCTGCAGCGTGTCGTCGGCCGCCCGCCCGATGAGGAACGGCTCGCGCTGCAGGGCCATAGGCACGACCGGCGCATCCCAGCCGCCGTCGACCAGGAACAGGTTCTGCCCCTCCTCGATGCCGAACATCGCGATCGGCTGGAACCCGGCGTCACCTTCCACCAGCTGGAAGACGATCGGAAAGTGTGCTTGCAGCTGGCGGAACTCGGCGGGCAGGGCAAGCGCCGAGTGGCGGGCGTCGCCAAGGGTTGCCGAGCGCTCGGTGTGCAGGCGCAGATGGCGGTGGGTGACGTTGTCGAGCAGCGCGGGTCGGGTCATGGCGCGGTCCGGTGAAGATGGTCGATGAGGCTGCGATGTCCCGGCAGACCGGTGACGAGCCGCTGCGCCTGCCGGGCGGCCTCGTCGAAGCAGGCCTCGGCCTCCCGCAGTTTGGCAGGTGAAACCGGCCTCGCGTCAGGGCGAAACCCCATGCCGTAGAGCACGTACTGGTAGCTCGCCGCGGGAAAGACCTCGTCGATGCGGCCAAAGTCGTGCCGCGCCGGCGCACGTAGCCGCCACATGGGCAGCAACTCGCGCAGCCGCTCGGGCCAGGTCGCGGAATCGCCGTGTGCACGCCAATAGTCGCTGTCGTGTCGATCCGTCAGCACGTAGTGGAGCTTCAGGAAATCGATGACGCGCGCCCAGCGGTAGGAGAAGTCGTCGTTGAAGCGCCGGGCGACCGCATCCATGCTGGCGCGCGTCATCGGCAGCTCGTCGCACAGACGCTGGGCCGACAGTTCCACCAGCGCCAGAGCCGAGGCTTCCAGCGGTTCGATGAAGCCAGCGGACAGCCCGATGGCGACGCAATTGCGTACCCAGAAGCGCTCGCGGTAGCCCGGGTCGTAGCGGATCTGCCGCGGCGTGGGCCGCTGCGCGGGAGCCCCGGTGGCGTCGAGGTAGGCCTGCAGCGCGGCATGCGCCTCTTCCTCGCTCGCGTGGGCGCGCGAATACACGCACCCCACGCCTCGGCGCGTGGGCAACCCGATGTCCCAAATCCAGCCCTTGGCCCAGGCGGTCGCAATCGTGCAGGTGGCCAGCGGTTCATCTGCCCGGGCATACGGCACCTGCACCGGCAGCGCCGCATCGTTGAAGAGCACCTCGCGCTCGCTCTTCAGGGGCACCTCGAAGTGCTGACCAATCATTCGCGACGCGAGCCCGGAACAGTCGATGAAGAGTTCGGCGTCCACATCGCCGTGTTCACGGGTCCGCAGCGCCGCGACGTCGCCGTTCTCGGCGCACGCTACGGCCTCGACGTGGTCAACCACATGGTGAACGCCGAGCCGCTCGATGGCGTGCTCGCGCAACATCTGGCCGAAGCGGCCGGCGTCGAAGTGGTAAGCGTAGTTGGCGACAGCGCCGAACTCGGGGGTCTGGCCCTGCTTGGGCGCCCGGCCCGCCTCGCAGACCCGGACCGAGGGGCTGACGACGTCGGCGAAGGGGCGCTGCGCCTGCGTCGCGAGCCAGCCCTGCACGAGGTCGGCATCGCCGTAGCCGACTGGCAGCATGAAGGGATGGTAGTAGCGGTCTCCGGTCGCGCCGGGTGCGCCGCGCATCCAGCCGTCGAAGCGGGAGCCCTGCTTGAAGGAGACCTCGCACCTGCGCACGAACGCCGCTTCGGACAGGCCGATGCGGCGCAGCGTGTCGCGCATCGACGGCCAGCTGCCTTCGCCTACACCGATGGTGGGCACGTCGCTCGACTCGATCAGCGTGAGGTGCAGGTCGGGATGCTCGGCCGCCAGCAGCCCGGCCACCAGCCAGCCTGCGGAGCCTCCGCCCAGCACCACGACCTTTCGCAATCGATCGCTCACGATCGGCTCCTCGCCATCAGCCAGCGCAAACAACCTGCTCCTCCAACGACACGGGCCGGCGAATGCCGGCCCTGCTGTGGGTAAGGTCGCGCAGGAGATCAGAACTTGTAGCGCGCCCCGACCATGAAGCGCCGACCCAGCTGCGTCACCGAACCGATCTGGTTTTCGTTGCGCATGTGCGTGCGCACGTACTCGTCGGTCAGGTTGATCGCTTCGAACTGCACCCGCAGATTCTTGCTGAAGTCGTAGCCCACGCTCAGGTCGAGCTGGCCATACGGCTCCACGTAGAGGGGCTGCGCCCCTTCGGCGCCACCGAAATTCGCCACCAGGAACTTGCCGCGCCAGTTGTAGGCCATACGCGCACTGAACCCAGCCTTCTCATAGAAGCCCACCAGGTTACCCGAATCCCCCAGCCCCACAAGGACATCCGTCTGCGCACCCGGCTTGTTGTTGTCGTAGCTGAGGTTCGATCGCACCTTCGTGAAGTTGGCCGACACGCCGAAGCCGGTGTTGCCGAAGATGTGCTGCAGATTCAGCTCGACGCCGTTGAGCTTGCTCGTGCGCTGGTTGTTCTGGAAAGTGCCCATCTGGAACACCAGCAGCGGATCCCCGGGCTGACCCGTGATGATCTTGTTGACTGCGTCCACCCCAGGCGCGGTGGCGAGGTTCTTGAAGATGTACTGGCGGATGCAACCCGAGTCGTTGGCGGCGCAGCCGCCGGCCGAGATGGCCTGCTTGTAGTACGCGCCTCCGATCGGTGTCGTCAGGCCCGGAACGGTCTGCGGCGCCAGGATGGCTTCGTTGTAATCCTTGATGGCCTTGGTGAAGTAGCTCGCCGCGATGTAGCTGCCCTTCGCGTAGTAGTACTCAGCCGCGAAGTCCCAGTTCTTCGACTTCAGCGGCTTCAGGTCCGGGTTGCCCACCGAACCTGTCCCGCCGTCGATGCGAGCCAGGCCACTCAAGGTGCGCCCGCCCTGGATGGCGCTCCACCCCGGCCGACCAATGGTCTCGCCGTGGCTGATGCGGACCTTAGTGTCCACCGCGAGGTCGGCGCTCCAGTCGATGGAGGGCAGCACGTAGCTGTACTGCCCCGAGCGCGAGGCAGCCTGCGTACCACTGAAGATGACGGGCAGCTCGTTGTCCGCCACCCAGCGCACTTGCGTGGGGATGGACTCGACGCTGGGTGACACGACCTTGGTACGCTCGTACCGCAGGCCGGCGGACAGGTCCATCGGCACGCCCCACTCCCAGCCGAGGTTGTACTGGCCGTAGAGGGCCTCCGACCTCTCGGTGGTGCGGAAATCGTCCTTGAAGTCGAACGAGGCCTTCAACAGCGCATCCGACCCCAACGCCTTGATCGCGGCGTCGCGCACGGCGTTGAAGTCAAACCCGAAGAACTGGTTGAACAGGCGCGGGTCGTTCGAACCCGGGATGCTGCTGAAGTAGCGGCTGATCGTGTCCGCACGCCAGATGTTGTCGGGCATCGCCGCGGGGCCGCCGCCTGCGCCGGCACCCCAGGAGTCGCGCTGCACGTTGGCGAAGGCCGAGCGGTTCTTGACCTCGGTGAGCGACAGGCCGAAGTCCAGGCTGCTGTCGCCATCGATCTTCCAGTTGCCCTTGGTCTGGACCTGGCTGACCTCGTTCTTCTGGAGGCTGTTGCCAAACACCGAGCCCTGCAGCTCCTGCAGGCCGGGGTTCAGGTTCCCACCCACGATGTTCAGCACCGGGAACTTGTTGCTGAAGTCGACGTAAGTGTCGCCGCGGTTCAACGAGGCAGTACCCAGCACCACATTCGTGCCGAGCGGGCTGTCGGCGCCGGAAGTGGCGGTGGAACGGTGGGCGTCCAGTTCGAAATTCAGCGCGTTCGTGACCTTCCACTTGAGGTTCAGGCCGACCTGCTGGTTCTGGACCTTGGTCTGGGTGCTCGAGGCCCCCATCGCCACATCGGAATTGCTCATCTTCTCGCCGTAGATGATCGGCGAGGAAGGCGAGCCCGTCTGGTATTCACCGAACTGACCGCCGTAGTTGAACCAGGCGGAGATGTCGTTGCGGCGCTGGCGGAACCTCTGCTCGGACATCACGAGGTCCAGCGTCGCAACCATGTCCTTGTTCGGCTTGATCTGCAGCACGGCCTGGCCGTTCAGGCGCTCGCGGTGCACACCCGTGAACGAGTAGTTCAGGTTTTGCGGCACGCTGTAGATGGAGTTCGCGGTCGGGCGGTTCTTGATGGCGTCCCAGGAGGCCGGCGGCAGGCCGCCCCAGACGGCATTCGGGCCACCCCAATCGTTGTCCTTGATGCCGTCGAAGGTCTTCCAGCCGCTGGTTACCGCAGCCTGCGAGTAGCCGGAGTCGCGGACCTGGTACGTCCCCATCAGCGCGATGCCGATGGTGCCGTCGCGCGTCACGGTGCTGTAGATGCCGCTCAGTTCGGGCGTGACCTTCTTGCCCTGCTGCTCCAGGGGCACGTTCCGGGCGGTTTCATCGTTCACCAGCTTCACGCCGAACTGCGCGATGGTGTCCTTGATGTCGAAGGGCCGCTGCGTACGAACGTTGACGGTCGCGCCCATGCCGCCGGTCGGGCTGCTGGCGCGGCTGGTCTTGTAGACCTCGAGGGCGGCGATGCCGTCGGAGGCCAGGTTGGAGAAATCGAAGGATCGGGAACTCGGCGCGCCACCGTCGAAGCTCGAGCCCGGCATCTGGCGGCCGTTCATCAACACCAGGTTGAAGTCGGGGCCCATGCCGCGCACGGTGATTCGCGTGCCTTCGCCGTTGTTGCGTTCAATGGAGACACCGCTGATGCGGCCCAGCGACTCGGCCAGGTTGGTATCCGGGAACTTGCCGATGTCCTCGGCCACGATGCCATCCACCAAGCCGCGCGCACTGCGCTTCAGGTCGAGCGAGGTATCCAGACTCTTGCGGATGCCGGTGACGACGACCGTATCGGCCGCTTGAGCCTCTTCCTTCTTCGCCTCTTGCGCATGGACCGAAGCCGAACCCAGCAAGACGCTGCAGGCAGCAACCAGCGGATTCAATCGGTAGTGGCGGGCCCGGGTACGTGCGGTGGGTCGCATGCGAGATCTCCGAAAAGCGACGATGTGGCGACAGCCACGAGAGTTTGCAAGCGCTTTCAGAGTCACACGAAGAAGAGGTCTGAAACCGCTTTCAGGGCGGAGCATATGAAAATCGGCCGCGCTTCACAAGCGTGAGGGTGGGCGGTGAAAACCCTGGTCCGCCAGCTGTCTCACCCGAGCGCGTACCCTAGAACAAGCCTCGTGCGGCCTTGTGCGCACGCCCAGGCGCGCCCTGACGCGAGAGGCTGTGGGTCGGCCCCTACACTCCCCAAAAAACAACGCTCGACACCCCGCCCCCATGCGCCACCACCGCAACGCCGCCATCACCGCAACGGGCAACTCAGGCGAGGGCCCGGTGACCTTGCAGAGGGTGGCGGAGGCCGCGGGGGTGTCCGCGAGCACCGTCTCGCGGATCCTCAATGGCACGGCGGTGGTGAGCGAGGAAAAGAAGCAAGCCGTCGAGGAAGCCATCGTGCGGCTGGGTTTCGTGCCCAATCCGGTGGCACGCGGTCTGGCAGGCGGCCGCACGTTGAGCGTGGGTGTCGTCACCCAGTCCATCGACAGTCCCTTCTACGGCGTGGCCCTGCGCGGCATCGAGGACGAGCTCGACCGCGCAGGTTACAGCCCGCTGTTCGTGAGCGGCCACTGGAACGCCACCGAGGAGGCGCGCTGCATCGACATGCTGCGCTCGCGCCGGGTGGACGGCATCATCGTTCTCACGGGCCGCCTGAGCGACGCCGCGCTGAAACAGTATGCCAAGGCACTGCCGGTGGTGGCCACCGGCCGACGCCTGAAGGCGCCCAACCTGTTCAGCCTGCATTTCGACAACTTCGAAGGCGCCCGCCTCGCCACGCGGCACCTCATTGCACTGGGCCACCAGCGCATCGCGTTCATCGCCGGAAATGCCGAGCACCCGGACGCCCATGAGCGCCTGAGGGGCTACCAGGCAGGCCTCGAGGAGGCGGGCATCGCCTTCGACCCCGGGCTCGTGGCGCCGGGCCTGTTTCACGAGGAAAGCGGGATGCTCGCGGCACAACGGCTACTGGACACCCGGCGGCGCTTCAGCGCCCTGTTCGCCGCGAATGACCAGATGGCACTCGGTGCGTGCCTGGCGCTGCAGCGGCACTCGCTGAGCATCCCCCGAGACGTATCGGTGATGGGCTTCGACAACCTCTCCATTTCGCAATACTGCCTGCCGCCGCTCAGCACCGTGAGTCACCCGGCCTACGAGCTCGGACGGTGTGCCGCAGCAGCCATGCTGTGCCTGCTGCGCGGTGAGAAGCCCTCGGTCGAACTGCCCGCCCCTCGGGTCATCGCCCGGGAGTCCACGGCTGCGCCCGGCGCCCGCGCCTGAAGGCTCAGGGGCATCCGCATATTCCCTGATTTGACACTCGCCACCCGCGCCGTGATAATTTGAAAGCGCTTTCATCGTGGACACAGACACGATCGTGCAGCAGGCATGAAGGCCGCCTCCGAATGCGTCGGGCGCGCGAAAGTCACCCCCCGCGACTGTCAAGTGGCCTTTGCAGGCCCAGCCCAGCAACACACCGATGACGCAGCAGCCCGCAAAGCGTGATGCCACCGTGAGTCGGCGGCAGGCGATCGCTGCAGTGACGGCAGCGGCCGCCTCGGCGTCGGGTTTGGCGTCGTCCTCGGACGGCGGCCGGCTCACCGTCGCCGCCTTCCCGCTCGTGGACCAGATCGTGCGTGCAGCGCTGCCACGGTGGCGCGAGCGCCGCCCGGAGGTGCAGGTGGAGGTGGTCAGCCGCCAGTACGCCGACCACCACACCGCCATGACCACCGCGCTGTCCACCTCGGTGCACCTCCCCGACGTGATGGCCCTGGAGGCCAGCTATGTGGGCCGCTTCTCGCACGGGCAGGGCCTGGAAGACCTGTCGCAGGCGCCCTACGGGCTGGAGCGGTTGGCCGATCGCTTCGTGCCCTACGCCTTCGACCAGACCCGCAACCGCCGTGGTGCACGCGTGGCCGTACCCACCGACATCGGCCCGGGCACGCTGCTGTACCGCACCGACCTGCTGGCCCGCTCGGGGTTGACCGAGGCCGACCTCACCCCGAGCTGGGAGGCCTACGTGGCCGCGGGCGTGAAGATCAAGGCCGCCACCGGCGCCTACCTCGTGGGCAACGCGCAGTCGATCAAGGACATCGTGATCCGCAGCGGCTTGCGCCCAGGCGAGGGCCTGTACTTCGACAAGGACTCGCGCGTGTTGGTGGAGGCCCCGCGCTTTCGACGCGCCTTCGAGCTCGCGCGCGAGGTGCGCCGCCGCAAGCTCGATGCCAAGGTGAACGCCTGGTCCAACGAGTGGGCCGAGGGCTTTCGGCGCGGTACGCTGGCCACCGACCTCACTGGCGCGTGGATGGTGGGACAGATGGCCACCTGGGTGGCCCCCGACACCAGGGGGCTGTGGCGCGCGGCCCAGTTACCCGAGCAGACCTTCGTCGGCTACGGCGGCACCTTCTACGCGATCCCCCGTCGCGCCCGGCCGCAGCAGAAAGCCCTCGCCTGGGAGTTCATCCAGCTGCTGACACTGGACCCGGCCCTGCAGCTGGCCGCCTTCAAGTCGCAGGACGCCTTCCCTGCCCTGCAGCAGACACACCAGGACGCGTTCTTCGACGGGCCCGTGGAATTCCTGGGCGGCCAGCCTGCACGCCGCCTCTGGCGCGAGGCGGCGCGGCGCATCACCGCCACGCAGGTGCACAAGCAGAACAACTTCGCCGACGAGGTGATCGGCACGGAGCTGGACAACGTGCTAGACCACGGCAAGGACATCGCCGCGGCCCTGGCCGATGCCCGGCGTCTGCTCGAGCGGAGGGCCCACCGATGAGCAGAAGGCTGTCGACGGCCCTGCGCCTGTCCCCCCGCTGGGCTCCGTACGTGTTCATCAGCCCGTTCCTGCTGCTGTTCGCGGTGTTCGGGGTCTTTCCGCTGCTGTTCTCGCTGCACCTCGCGTTTCAGTCCTGGGAGCCCACGAGCGGCCTGGACGCGATGGAGTTCGTGGGCCTGGACAACTTCGCCTTCGCGCTGCAGGACGAGTGGTTCTGGAAGTCGCTGAAGAACACGATCTGGCTGGCCGTGGTGTCGGGAGCGCCGCAGCACCTGGTGGCCATCCCGCTGGCGGTGTTCATCCACACCTCCTTCAAGCGCCTGCGCGACGGCGTGGTCGGGGCCTACTTCCTGCCCTACATCACGTCCACGGTGGCGATCGCCATCATGTTCAGCTCGCTGTTCTCGAAGGACTACGGGCTCGTCAATGCCGCGTTGGGAGCCGCATTCGGCCTGGAGCACGTGGACTGGCTGGGCCGGGCCGAGAACATCAAGCCGGCTATCGCCTTCATCGTGTTCTGGCGCTACCTGGGCTTCAACGTGGTGCTCTACCTGGCTGCGCTGCAGACCATCCCGCGAGACCTCTACGAGGCGGCGACGATGGATGGCGCCGGTCGCTGGCAGCAGTTCTGGCATATCACGCTGCCCAACCTGCGGCCGATGATCTTCTTCGGCGTGACGCTCAGCGTGATCGGCGGGCTCCAGCTCTTCGAGGAACCCTTCATCCTCACCGGCGGCCGCGGCGGGGCCGATCAGTCCGGCATGACCGCCGCGGTGTACCTGTACCGCATGGCCTTCGACTTCAACGACTTCGGTGGCGCCAGCGCGATGTCCTGGCTCCTGTTCGTGGTGGTGGCGGCGCTCACCTGGATGACCAACCGGGCCTTCCGCTCGCGGGGCGCCTGAGGGTGGGTACCCGTTGATGAACACCCGCCGCATGGCCCCCTGGGCGGCCCACCTGCTCGTGCTGGCCGGCGCGCTGCTCATGCTCGCGCCGTTCTACTTCATGTTCGTCTTCGCGACGCAGTCGCGCACGGCGATCTTCAATCTGCCCCCTCCGCTGTGGTTCGGTGGCGACCTGCTGGAGAACCTGCGCATCCTGACCACGCGGCTGCCCTTCTGGCGCAACCTCGGCTGGAGCCTCTACGTGGCGATGGCCTCCACGGTGCTGACGCTGTTCTTCTGCTCGATGGCGGGCTACGCCTTCGCACTGATGGAGTTCCGCTTCAAGAAGACGTTGTTCACCGTCGTGATGGCCACCATGCTGCTGCCGTCTTTCATGAACATGATCCCCACCTTCCTGATCATGGACGTGCTCGGCTGGATCGACCAGCACCGCGGCCTGTACATCCCCGGGGCCGCAAGCGCATTCGGCATCTTCCTGATGCGCCAGTTCGCGCTTGCGGCCATTCCCAAGGAACTGGTGGAGGCCGCTCGCATGGACGGCTGCGGCGAGTTCGCGATCTATTGGCGCGTCGTGCTGCCGCTGCTCAAGCCTGCCCTCGGCACCCTCGGCCTGATCACCTTCATCGCCTCGTGGAACAACTTCATCGGGCCGCTCATCGTCATGCGCAGCGCCGACAACTACACCTTGCCTCTCGCGCTGCGCTCGTTGCAGTCCCCCGTCAACACCGAGTGGGGCGCGCTCATGGCCGGCTCGGCCATCGCCACGCTGCCGCTACTCGTGCTGTTCGTCGTCTTCTCTCGTCAACTCATCGCCGGGCTGACAGCCGGTGCCGTCAAGTGATTTCAACCCTCCCCCCCCACAGCGCCATGGACACCGAGGACACGCTCGCCCGCCGATTTCCGCCGGACTTCATCTGGGGTGTGGCCACGAGCTCCTTCCAGATCGAAGGTGCCGCGCGCGAGGACGGCAAGGGCGAGTCGATCTGGGACCGTTTCTGCCGCCAGCCCGGGGCCATCGCCGATGGCAGCAACGGGGACGTGGCCTGCGAGCACTACCAGCGCCTGGAGTCCGACCTCGACCTGATCGCCTCGCTCGGCGTCAACGCGTACCGCTTCTCGGTATCGTGGCCGCGCGTGCAACCCCTGGGGACTGGCGCCTGGAACCCACACGGGATGGACTTCTACGAGCGGCTCGTCGACGGCCTGCTCGCGCGCGGCATCCAACCCCATCTCACCCTCAACCACTGGGACCTGCCGCAGGCCCTGCAAGATGCGGGCGGCTGGGCGGCACGCGACACGGCCGGGCGCTTCGTCGACTATGCGCTGGGCATGCACGGCTGCCTGGGCGATCGGCTGGCCTCGGTCACCACGCACAACGAGCCCTGGGTGATTGCGGTGCTGGGCCACGAGAACGGCACTTTCGCGCCGGGCCTGCGCAGCCGTCGCACCGCGCTGCAGGTGGCGCACCACCTGCTGCTCAGCCACGGCCTGGCCGTGCAGGCGATGCGCGCGCAGCGGCCGGCCTCGCAATTGGGCATCGTGCTGAACCTCTCCCCGATGGAGCCCGCCAGCAGCAGTGAGGAAGACCGCCAGGCCGCCCTGCGTGCGGACGTGATGGGGCGCTGCTGGTACGCCGACCCGCTGTTCAAGGGCGAGTACCCGGCGCTGGCCTGGGAGGCCTTCGGCGAGGACGTGCCGCAGGTGCAGCCGGGCGACATGGCGCAGATCGCTGCGCCGATCGATTTCCTGGGCGTCAATTACTACACGCGCCAGGTGGTCAGCGCCGCCGGCCACGTCGACCCGCGCACGCTCGGCACTCCGCTCACCGACATGGCCTGGGAGGTGTACCCGAAGGGTCTCACCGACCTGCTGTGCCTGCTGCACCG
>JBDKFA010000219.1:0-7378 GCA_039798945.1 Pseudomonadota bacterium | reverse complement strand
CTTCGTGCTCCAGGCGCGCGATGGCGATGACGAGCCGCCCGTGCTCGATGAGGTCCGCGCCGAAGGGCGTCTGGAGGGCCTGCTCTACACGCTGACACTGCGCCAGACCTACACCAACAACGGCCCCCGCCCGCTGGAGGTCGTCTACACCTTCCCGCTGCCCGAAGGCGCGGTGCTGCTGGGGCTGGCGGCGACGCTCGGCACCTCGCGCCTGGAGGCCCGCGTGCTGCCCCGGGTGGAGGCGGAGAGGGAGTACGAGGAGGCGCTCGAGGCGGGCGACGCCCCGGTGCTGCTGGAAGTCTCGCCGGGCGGCCTGCACACGGCCAACATCGGCAATCTGAAGCCGCAGGAGTCCATTGAGCTCGAGATCCGGTTCGCCCAGCTCGCCACCGTCGAGCAGGGTCGGCTGCGCATCGCGCTGCCCACCACGGTGGCGCCGCGCTACGGCAACCCTGCCTCGGGCGGCCTGCAGCCGCAGCAGGTGCCGCAGGTGTCGCTCGAGGCGGAGTACCCGCTGCACCTGGCTGTCACCGCCTGCGGCGCGCTCGCCCGCGCCACGGCGGAGTGCCCGACGCACCCGGTACGGGTGTCTTCCACGGGAGAAGGACTACGCATCGAGCTTGGCGATGGTGCGCGGCTCGACCGCGATGTAGTGCTCCTCTTCACACTCCCCCAGGCGGAACTCGAGGGCCACGGGGCCCTGCTCAGCCTGGGAGCTGATCGCTTCCTCGACGCTGCGTCGCTGGACCCGCAGCTCGAGCTCGACGTGGACACTGGTGCCACGCCGAAGTTGCCGCCCGTGGTGGCCGTGGCGGCCTTTACGCTGCCGCCCATCGAGGAGGCCGCCCAGAGAGCGGTGCGCCTGAAGCTGCTCGTGGACTGCTCGGGCTCGATGTCCGGCGACAGCATCGCCTCGGCCCGCCGCGCGCTGCTGGGCGTGACCAAGGGGCTTCGGGCTGGTGACGAAGTGAGCCTCACCCGCTTCGGCTCGAGCTCGGAAGTGGCATTGCCCCCCACCCCCTGCAGCCGGCCCGAGACGCTAGCCGCACTGCGCGAGGCCATCGCCGCCACCGATGCAACGCTCGGGGGCACGGAGATGAGCGGGGCGCTAGAGCGGGTCTTCGCGCTGGGCCCTAAGCAGCGCAAGATACCTCCTAAGGCCGCAGACGCCGAAGGCGCACCGCGCCCACCCGAAACAGCCGCCGACGTCCTCCTCCTCACCGACGGCGAGGTCTGGTCGGTGGAGCCCCTCATCGAGGCTGCCCGGTCAAGCGGCCACCGTGTCTTCGCCATTGGCGTGGGCACCTCGCCTGCCGAGCACGTGCTGCGCGCGCTCGCCGAGGCCACGGGCGGCGCCTGCGAGTTCGCCACGCCCGGCGAGGCGCTCGAGTCCGCCGCTCAGCGCATGCTGCGGCGCATGCGGGCGCCAAGTTGGCAGTCGCTCGACGTGCGCTGGGGTCTGCCCGGCGGCAAGCCCGCCCTGTGGCGGCTGGATCCGCCCGCGCAGGTCTTCCCTGGCGACACGGCGCTCGCGATGGCCGGCTTCGCGCCGGGCTGTGCGCCCGAGGTTGCAAGCCTCTATGCGCTCACGAGCGCCATGCCGCCTGAGCCCTCGCAGGGCGAGCTCGGCATCGAGGGCGAACAGGGCTCCGTCACCCCGGCTTCCCAGGTTCGCGTGATGCTCGCGCACGCCAGCGGCACTGAACCCGACCACTCGGGAGACGACCTCGCCCGGCTAGCCGCCTGGCACCGCATCCGCCGCCTCGCGCCGGCACGTGATCGAGACGAGGTTGCGAAGGACGGCACGGCAACCACCGCTACCCAGGCCGACCCCGCCCGCCTCGCGCTCGACTACCAACTCCTCACAGACAACACCCGCTGCGTGCTCGTACACCGCCGGGCGGACGCCGACAAGCCCGAGGAGGAAGCCGCCTTGCACCGCGTGCGATCCATGCTCGCAGCCGGCTGGGGCGGAACGGGCTCGGTGGCAGCCTCCACGCACTCGGCGCTAGGCGTGGGTTCGTCGATGATGCTTGCCTTCGTCTGGCGCAGCGCCCGTACCCGCGCAGCGCCCTCGCTGGATGCGGCTTTCATGCAGTCCATGCCCCCCCGCTTTTCGTTGCGGGAGAGCACGCCTCGCTCCAGCTACCAGGCCAGCACGCCGGGCATGCGGTTCGGCAAGAACGCAGTGGCCTCCCCGCTCACCCTGCTCACCCTCGAGCAGTTGCGCAAGCAAGTTGCCCAGGCGCTCGCAGCCGGCGAGCCGCTCGCACGCATCGAGGAAGCCATGCAAGCCGCAAGCCTGTCAGAGGAAGTCCTCCAGGCCGTCGAGGAGCTCGCGCACGAGCTCGGTGCTGGAGGGATCGCGCCTGCGATAGCCTGGCTGCTGCTGGCTGATTGGGCGGGCAGGCAGCCGAACGCGGCCGTATCTTCCACCGAGCGCAGCGCGATCGACGCCGCGCTGGTCAACGAAGGCGTGCCCAGCGTGGTGCGCGCACATGCCCATCGGCTCTTCGAGCGGCAACTCGAAGGCGAAGCTGTGCCGGGCGGGCTGAGCACGCGCATCCGGCGCCTGGCGCGGGCCATGGCTCGGCCGTAACCAGCAACCGGCTCGACCCAACAGGTTTCTTTCCAGGGCCACCAAAGCCCTTTTTCACCAACGACCAGGGAGAACAACATGCGATCCAGAACCGTCCTTCACACCGCCACGCTCACGCTGGCCGTGCTGTCCACCGGCTGCGCCTCCATCGTCAACGATTCCACCCATCCGATGCGGGTGGAGACCAAGACCGCGGAGGGCACGATGGTTAACGGCGCGGAATGTCGAATCTCCAACGACTACGGCACCGTCAGCGTGCGCTCGGGCGACACCACGCCCGTGCGGCGCTCGAGCAAGGACATCGACATCACCTGCCGCCATGCGTCGCACCCCGACGCACAAGGCCGTGCCATCTCGCGCGCCAACGCGGGGCTGGCCGGCAACATCATCTTCGGCGGCGGCATCGGCGCCATCATCGACCACAACAAGGGGACGGCCTACACGTACCCGACGTGGGTGCAACTCGTCTTCGGCCGCTCGCTCGTCTTCGACCGCTCCGCGGAGAAGGAGGGCATGCCGGTGCTTGGGGCTGAACCGAACGCCAGCAAGTGAGGGGCGCGCCATGAACAGGCACTTCTCTCGCCTGATCGTTCGGGCGTGCTACGCGGCGCAGGGCGCAGCCCTCGGCGCCCTGGCAGGTACTGCAACTGGAACGCTGGTGGCTGCCGCGGCAGGCAGCCGCCACGACCGGACCGCGTCGGTCCGCGTAGGTGCCGTCTAGGGCGCCGTGGGCGCAGGCGCCGAGGCCGAGACCTCGCAGTGCAACGTCATCCAACGCTGCCTGGCGGGTAGCGGCTACCGCGTCTTGCAGCAGCCCCGCTTGCAGTAACCCCGTCTTTCAGGGAGACAGGCATGTCCCATACGACAGCAAAGGCGCCCGTACGCCCAAGGGCGCGCCGCCTCGGCGCCGCGACTGTGCTCGGCGCGCTCCTCAGCGCCCTCCTCGCAGGCTGTGGCGGCGGCGAGGATGTCGACTACTTCGGCGCTATCGCGCTCAACCCGCAGACCCGGGCGGCAAGCATCGTGGCCAATCACCAGAGCCAGGGAGAGGCGAACTCGGCCGCGCTCAACCTCTGCACGGGCTCCTGCTCGGTCGTCCTGACCTTCGGCAACGGCATGTGCGGGGCACTCGCTCGCAGCACCCTCGGCACCGTCGGGTACGCATCGAACAGTTCGAAGTCTCAAGCGGAGGCGAATGCCATGTCGCAGTGCCGGTCCTCAGGGGGCAGCGGGTGTGAGGTCTTGCTCAGCATGTGCAACGGGTGACCCCGCCCTGGGGTACTCGGTGAACCGGGGCATCCACCTTGGGTCAGCCTGAGTCACATCCGTCGGAAGAGCGAGCAACCCGCTGATCCACCCAGCGCCTTGCCGACCATGAGCCACTGCAAGTCGTCGCTTCGGAACGGCATCCTGCACGCCTTTATCTTGATGCCTATGGCCACGTGCGCCTCGACTTGGCCGCAAGTCCGGTTGATCGAGGCCTCAACCGTCAGGACGCCGATCCTAGGACCCGTTGGCTCCGTATGTTCGACCTACGACCCATCCGTATGCGCCGATGTCAGCCAATTCTTCCGGCCAGAGAAGACACAGGTGGCACGCATCGCGTTCGTCACCGCCCTGTCGCCACACCTCGGACTGCGGATCCAGGTCACCGAGGCGGCTCATGCGCCGAAGGTGTCTGTCCAGGCGAAGGTGCAGCTCGGGGTGTTGCTGTCCACGCAACGAGGTAACGGCAAGGCACTCGTGTACGAGGTGTTTTCAGCCGCGGGCGGCAATCTCGTGCACAGGCCGTGTGTCGATTCCTACGGCCGCGAGTACCACTGCGCCACGCTGAGTGCGTGGAGCGAGTACCCGAACAAGTTCATTCGCCTTCCCGAGTACGGGGCCCGCGTGAACCTTCGTTTCTAGGGGGAACAAGATGTTCAGTTTCATCAGCTATCGAGCACATGCCGTGGCAGTTAGCCTGCTGGCCGTACTCCAAGCCGGGTGTGGGGGCGGCGGTGGAGGATCGACCGCCACGATGCCGATCCTTCCGTCCCAGCCGACTGTCGTGAACACCACCGTGTCGTGGGGGACCGATAACCGCACCCGCACCACCACGACCAGCTTCAGCGATGGAACCTCCAAGGTTGAAGTGGTCGACGTGCCTCCGGTTCGCAGTGGAGCAGACCTGCAGCAGGCAAGCGGAGCCAACTCTACAACCCCGCTCATCGATACCTTTGGCAACGGGGTCGTCAAGGTCATTCAGGACGGCAGCAGCTCGTCGCCCTTCGAGCAAACCCTGCTCGGCCAGAAGAACAACGCAGACCCGAACGCCATCGTCAAGTCCTCGACTCAGACGTGGAACCTGCGATGGGGAACAAGGGCCGAACCCTTCAACCTGTCCACCACGGACGATGTCACGGCCCGCATGGTGTCCACCTCCCGCTTCGTATCGGTAAGCGGCTTATGGGGTACCCAATCCATCACGATCCCCAACACATTCGACGACACCACGAAGCTCGGAAAAAGCTCAGCGGCCATGCAGGAATCCTGGATCACCCCGGACGTCAAGGCCGCGTGGTCCAAGGGCTGGACTGGCAAAGGCGTCAAGATCGGGATCATCGACGACTTCACCGTCAACGACCGATCAGACTTCATCCGCGTTCCCTTCGCAAGTGAATGCAAGACGGAATCGGGCGGATATCGCTTCTGTCCGACATCAAGCGCGCTCCTGGTGTCGCTCACTCATGGCGAGCAAGTCTCACTGATCGCCGGGGGCTCGAAAGCAACATTTACGGGAATCGTGGGCGAGACCGGTGTCTACACCGCCCCGCTTGATTTCGGAACCTACGTGGATGCCAGCAACTTCGGCTTCACCTTGTCCACACCACTGTTCGGCGTTGCCAAGGATGCATCGATCTTCCGCAACGACTTCCTGACGTACCAGTCTTCAACCAACGGGCTGTTTTCGGAGTTCAAGCGCTGGGGAGACGCGACGGATGCCACCGGCAACCTGTACAGGGAGATCAAGGTCTTCAACCTGAGCCTGGGTTACGCCTCGGGGGACTCGCAGCAAAACGTTGCCAGGTATCAGAGCCAACTTGCCTTCGCGAACTCGAGCAAGGTGCCGGATGCGGTCTTCGTCAAGGCGGCCGGGAACTCCGGCTGCAATGTCTCCTCGACCAACTGCGACCCTCTGAACGCCGTCTTGTTCAACTCCCCGAACTTCAAGGAGAAGTCGATCCTCGTCGGCGCGCTGACGCAGTCCGGAGGGACGATCGCCTCGTATTCCAACAAGGCCGGGAATTACGCGGATCGATTCGTGGTCGCCGACGGGCGCGGCGTTCTGCAGGTAGACGGCAAGTACCTCGAGGGCACGTCGTTCGCCGCTCCTCGGGTGTCGGGGTACCTCGGCATCCTGCGACAGAAGTTCCCGAATCTCGTCGCGGAGCAGGCCGCGGCGATCATCCTGGACACCGCCCAATGGAATACAGCTTGGGGAGCGAAAGACCAGAGCACGCAAGCCGTGTACGGCCGAGGCGAGGCGAATCTGGGGCGGGCTTTGGCACCTGTGGGTGTGCTTAGATGACTGGGCGATCCAAGAGCAAGAAGGATTAGCCAATATCAGGCCTCTATGAATTGCCGGGGCCATATTAAATATTTAAGGCCGCAGTTTTATATACAGATAATGTTGCGACTAATATTAATTGACGGGTAACATAGGATATTATGTCTTAGAGGGGTCGCGCCAGCATGTCTGCTTCATTAGTATATTAACTTTAGGGACCTCCCATCTTCGTTAAGATTCCGCTCAAATCACATTATTACATGTTAGACAAACAACCTCACTGGCCCTTCTTGCATGGGTTTCTCGATGAGATGCACAGAAAATGCAGTATCTTAACAAGTGATTGGCCTTCTTTGGGGTCGCCGATGGACTTGTTGGAGAATTTTTCTTCAAGTTAATCCCTGAATTATTCAGCGCCGCCGGACGATCGGCGCGCTCACCCAATATCCTCAACTGATGTTCCAGATCAGAAATTGATGCTGCCAGTGCTGACTGACTGCGATTTATCTCAGATATTTTGGTTGAAATCGCACTAATCTCGCTCTCGAGAGTCGAAATAAGTTTAGCCAAATCCTCCCACTTCGCCCGACCACTTCGGACCAGAGCCTGTTCCTTGGCCGCCCTACCGGTGAGTTCATCAAGGAAGCTTGCTTTGGGTAGGCCGGGAGGAACTCCAAGCCTCGTTAGTTCCTGCTTAGCCTCGTTCAGTCGACGCCTCCGCTCGTTCAAGTGGGCATCCTGAGCCGCCTTGAGGTTTCGACACTCGACCGCTTGCCGATGAAATGCTTCCAGCTCACCCTTAAGCCTTCGAACGTTGTCTGCCGCGACCTGAGCGCTCTTCAACGCTGCGGCCGTCCTCTGTCGCTCCCGCTCTTCTAACCGTCGCCGCTCTGCGCCAATCCGATCAATATAGATTTCATGAGGCGCAATCAGCTCTAGCACCCGTTTAGCAGCGTGCTGTACTTCTATTCGAAAGAATTCACGATTACCGGTATGCCTGTGATCTCTAAGGGCGTCGAATATTCGGCGCTCTGACTCGTATCCACTCGTGACGCGAATTGCTAATTCAACAATGAATGGTGTAGGTATACTTGTCGACGATGATAGTTCATTAGCCCGCTCTTGTGGATCCCTACTGGTCCAGCCGATCTTCAGAAGGCCCGGCATGGCGGCATTGGTCAATACATAAATAAATTCGTTCATATATTAGCCGCCTAAGTGTGGACGCG
>JBDKFA010000218.1:0-5047 GCA_039798945.1 Pseudomonadota bacterium | reverse complement strand
CCACCGCCACGGCGTTGTGCTGCTGATGCCAGAGATAGTCGTCCCAGGCGTGATCGGTCCAGCGCAGCGATGCCGCTGCACGGGTTTCAGCCTTGTTGCGGCTTTTCTTGCTGGAGGCGTTCATCGACGGGATCTTTCGCCGCGGCGAGATCGAAAGGCCTGCTGCGGGCCTGCCCGGCACGCAGCTGCTCGATGGACTCCATCAGACGCACCGCATTGCGGGGCGAGCCCAGCAGGTGCATCGTCTCCTGCATGCTGTTGTAGTCCGCGAGGGACAGCAGGACCACATGCTCTCCGTTGACGCGTGACACCACAGTGGGTTCGTGATCGCGGCAGACGGCGTCCATCACGGACTTGAAGCCGGCGCGTGCTTCGCTGTAAGTGATGATGTTCATGGGGTGCTCTGGTTTGCGTCGTGTCAGGGTTCAGGGACAGATTCTGTACAACATCCTGTACGCGGTCAAGCGCCCCGATGCAGCCTCACCACCACCTCCCCCGTGCCGCCGCCCATCGCGTCGGCCAGGGTGTGGCGGTCGAGCTCGGCGTAGAAGGCGTCCTCGGCCTGGTCGAGCAGGCCCTTGAGCGTGCAGGCGCCGCGCAGCACGCACGGCGGCTCGGCGCAGTCGATCAGCGCCTCGGTGCGCTCGAGCGCGCGCACGATCTGGCCGAGGCGGTAGTCGGCGGCCGGGCGCGCCAGGCGCACGCCGCCGCCCTTGCCCCGCACGTTGACCAGCCAGCCCTGCTGGCCCATGAACTGCACCACCTTGGTCAGATGGTTGGGCGCGGCGTCGAAGCGCTGGCCGATCTCGGCGATGGTGACGACCTCGCCGGGCGCGCTGACGCTGACGTACATCAGCACCCGCAGCCCCAGGTCGGTGAATCGGGTCAGTTGCATGGTGGCCAGCATACGCCAGCGCCCCGCCGGGCCGCACCGGTCTGGCCTGACCCGCGCCCGCTGCCGCTCAGCCCTCGGCCACGCCGCCGGTGCCGAAGGCCTCGGCGTGCAGGCGCGCGGCCGGCACGCCCAGCGCCCGCAGCGCGCGGCGCTGCGCGGCCATGAAGCCGGCCGGGCCGCAGAGGTAGATGTCGGCGTCGTCGGGCAGCAGGCCCCGCTCGCGCAGGTCGGCCGGGTCGATGCGGCCCAGCGCGTCGGGCGCGGCGCCGTCGGCCGGCACGCCCGCGGGCGCCGCCTCGTGCACGAACCAGGCCCGCGCATCGGCCAGCCCCGCCACCAGCGCCCGCACCCGCCCCCCGAAGGCCTGCACCCCGGCATGGCGCGCCGCGTGCACGAAGCGCACCGCGCGCGCCGGCTGCGTGCGCGCCAGGTGCTCGAGCATCGCCATCATCGGCGTGATGCCCACCCCGGCGCTGAGCAGCACCACCGGCGTGTCGCGGTCCTCGTGCAGCACGAAGTCGCCCGCCGGCGGCGCGACCTCCAGCACGTCGCCCTCGGCCAGGTGCCGGTGCAGCCAGGTCGAGACCATGCCGGCCTCGCCGCCCTGTCCGCCCTGTCCGTCCTCGCGCTTGACCGAGATGCGCAGGTGATCGTCCCCGGGCGCGTTCGACAGGCTGTACTGCCGCGGCTGGCGGTAGCCCAGCGCCGGCACCAGCATCCGCACCGACAGATACTGCCCCGGCCGGAAGGCCGGCACCGGGCCGCCGTCGGCCGGCACCAGGTGGAAGGAGGTGATCTCCTCGCTCTCGGCCTGGCGGCGCTGCACGCGCAGGCTGCGCCAGCCGGTCCAGCCGCCGGGCTGCGCGGCGGCCTGGTCGTACAGGCCCTGCTCCATGCCGGCCAGCAGCGCCGCCAGCTGGCCGTAGGCCTGCGCCCAGGCGTCCATCAGCGCCGGCGTGGCCGCCTCCTCGCCCAGCACCTCGACGATGGAGGCCAGCAGGTGCCGCCCGACGATGGCGTAGTGCTCGCGCCGGATGCCCAGGCTCACATGCTTGGCGGCGATGCGCTCGAGCACCGGCCGCAGCACCGAGGGGTCGTCGATGTGCTCGGCATACGCCGCCACCGCCATGGCCAGCGCCTGCTGCTGCGTGCCGCTGCGCTGGTGGCCCTGGTTGAAGATCTCGCGCAGCTCCGGGTTGTGCTGGAACATGCGGGCGTAGAAGTGGCGCGTCAGCGCCACGCCGTGCTGCTGCAGCACCGGGGCGGTGGCGCGCACCTGGGCGCGGGTGGGGGCGTCGAGCATGGGCGGGGGTCCTTGGCGGGGGGGTTGGGGGAGATCGATGAAGATCAATAGATGCATTGTGCATGCATCTTTAAAGACCCTGGTGGGCGTGGGCCCTCGCATCCGCGAGGGTGACGGGCTTTGCGTGGGCCCTCGCCTTCGCGAGGGTGACGGTGCTTTTTTCCGTCATCCCCGCGCAGGCGGGGACCCACGCACCCCACCCACGCCCGTCATCCCCGCGACACCCCCGCCCCACCCCCGCTGCCCACAATCCCCCGCATGAGCCCCGACACCCCCACCCCCCGCGACCCCGCCGAGCAGGCCCGCCTGCACCTGGCCATCACCGAGCTGTGGGAGCAGCGCCTGAGCTTCAACCAGCTCCTCGGCCTGAAGGTCGACGCCCTCGACCCCGCCGCACCCCGCCTGCGCTTCGACATGCGCCCCGAACTCGTCGGCCACTACCTCCATGGCCGCCTCCACGGCGGCGTCATCTCGGCCGTGCTCGACGCCACCGGCGGCTTCGCCCTCACCCTGGCCATCGCCCACCGCCACCCGCTCGAGAACACCGCCCAGATCCTCCACCGCTTCGGCCGCATGGGCACCATCGACCTGCGCGTCGACTACCTCCGCCAGGGCCTGGGCCAGCACTTCATCGCCTCCGCCGAGGTCACCCGCCTGGGCGGCCGCGTCGCCTCCACCCTCATGCGCATGCACAACGATGAAGGCCTGCTCATCGCCACCGGCGCCGCTTCCTACATCGTCAGCTAGTCGTCCGACGCCGCCCGACACGCAGGAAAGACGGGAACCACACGCAGCCGGACGCTGACTTGTCCTGACCCGAAGCAGCCCCATGCTGAGGAGCATCGCCCCCTCGCCCCTCCTCTCCATCTGCATGCACGGAGTCCCCGCCATGGCTGCCCTCTTTCTCTGGATCTTCGTCTTCGCGCTGCTGGCGGTCTGGTCTCTCGCCGTCTGGGCCGGC
This sequence comes from Pseudomonadota bacterium, assembly GCA_039798945.1. GTDB lineage: Bacteria > Pseudomonadota > Gammaproteobacteria > Burkholderiales > Burkholderiaceae_C > Rubrivivax. The sequence continues at coordinate 1,888 of JBDKFA010000218.1, read as the reverse complement.
CACGCCGGGGCCGTGTGGGCAGTCTCGCAGGCGGGCTCGCTCTCGGGCTCGGCCGCCGACGTGGCGGCCTTTCCCCTGCCGCCCTGGCTCGAGCTCTGGGTGCCGCGCGAACTGCTCGAGTGGCTGCCCCGCATGGCGGCCGACCTGGCTCCGCTGATCGACAGCCTGCTGCAGGCCGTGCCCGCCCTGGCCGGCGCCCTGACGGTGGTGGCCGGGCTGCTCTGGGCCCTGGGCGCGCTGCCGCTGCTCCTGCTGGGCGTGGGCCTGCAGATGATGCTGATCGCGCGTCGGCGCCTTCCGTCGCCGGGTCACCGCACCGGCTCCGGCCCTGGCTCCGGCTCCACCGCGCACGGCATGGCCTCGCTGATCGGCCGCTGGCTGCGCCAGCGTTTCGCCCGCTAAGGCCACAGTGAAACAGGATGTATCCTTGCGCCCATGCGGGTTTCCATCCTGATCAGCAGCCACAACTACGCACGCTTCCTGGCCGAGGCGATCGACAGCGCGCTGGCCCAGCGCACCGGCGGGCCCGACGCCCTGCCGGTGCCCGAGGTGGAGGTCGTCGTCTGCGATGACGCCTCCAGCGATGGCTCCGATGCGGTGATCCGACGCTACGGCACCCGCATTCGCCACTGGATCAGCCCGGACAACCGCGGCCAGGCCTCGATGATGAATGCCGCGATGGCGCTGTCCACCGGCGACTGGGTGCTGTTCCTGGACGCGGACGACCGGCTCGAGCCCCAGGCCCTGGCCCACTGCCTGGCACGGCTGCGCGCCGAGCCCGACGGCGGCCGCGACGTGGCCAAGATCCAGTTCCTGCTGCGCTGCATCGACCGCGAGGGCCGCTGCATGAGCCGCACCATCCCCTATCTGATGCACGACGGCGACGTGCGCCCGCTGATCCGGCGCTTCGGCAGCTACGGCGGGCCCCCCTCGAGCGGCAATCTCTACCGCCGCAGCGCCATCGCCCGCTATTTCCCCCTGGCCGAGGCCGACTGGCGCCGCGCCGCCGACACGCCGCCCTTCATCCTGGCGCCTTTTCAGGGCCGCGTGCTGGGCATCGATGCGGCGCTCGGCGCCTACCGCATCCACTCTGGAACGAACCGCGCCCGGGGTTGCTTCGGCAACATCGCCGCCCGCCATGCCGACACGCTGCGGGTGGACCGGCACCGCCGCGAAGCGTCGCTGGCCCTGCTGGCGCGCCACGGTGGCGAGCGCATCGAAGGCCCCTTCCTGCCGGCTCCCTGGAACCTGCGCACCCGCGTGCTGTCCTGGCGCACCGAGCCGCAGCGCCATCCCTACCGGCATGACGACGCGCTGCGCCTGCTGCAGCTGCAAGCGCGCTCGCTGCGCGAATGCCCGGGCTATACCCGGCCGGAACGCTATGCCTCGCAGCTCTGGCTGATGGCGATGCTGGTGGCGCCGCCCGCGCTGGCCAGCCGGATGGCGGTGACCAACACCTCCGGCCGGCTGCGCCGCTGGCTGCGCAGCTTTCGGCCTGACACGGCCGTCGCATGAATTCAGGCCTGCTGGACCGCCTGCGCCATCTGGGTCGGCGCCTGCGCGGCTTTCGTCGGCCGGACCTGTGGCTGGCGCGCCGGCTCGGCCGGGTGCTGCCCGACCGGCTCTATCTGGCCGTCGGCCACCTGCTCTACTTCGGCCGCTGGCCGGACTACGCGCACCCTCGCAGCTTCAACGAGCACATCCAGGCCTACATGCTGCGCTGCCGCTCGCCGCTGCTGCAGCTCGCCGCCGACAAGGCCGCCGCCCGGCAATGGGTGATCGAGCAGGTCGGCGACACGCATGTGCTGCCGCAGCTCGGTCTGTGGACCCACGCCGATGCGGTGCCGCTGCGCACGCTGCCGCGCCCCTGCGTGCTCAAGCCGACGGT
>JBDKFA010000217.1:0-2958 GCA_039798945.1 Pseudomonadota bacterium | reverse complement strand
CAGCGTGTGGCGGCCGGGCCCGAACACATCGGCGACCTGGCCCTCGTTGACGAAGACGGCCATCTGCGACTCGCGCACGGTGAGCGAGCCGCCGTACTGGATCTCGCGGTCGGCGATCGGGTAGCGCCAGGCGAGCGTGCCGTCGCCCTCCTCCACCCACTCGATGACGTCGATGAACTGTTTCTTGATGAAGTCCATGAGGCCCATGCTGCGGCTCCGGGGTGGCGGTCGAGGAGTCGCGGATCATACGCATGGCGCGACCCCGTGCGGGTCTCGCCTGCGGTGAGGATCCGCAGCGGGCCGAGGCTCGCGGCGACGTCGCCTGCCCCGCGAAAGCTGCGCGTCGGCCGTGCAGCCCCGAAGACCCAGAGCCCCTGAGCGGTTCAGCGGTGCGGCCGTTCAGCGCGCGCGCCGAGGCCGAAGCGGTGGCTGAAGGAGAGCTCCCAGAGGGGGCTGTCGAGCCCGCCACCGGACTGCAGCGCGCGCACGCGCCCGAAACCCGCGCGCACGTGGCTGCGCTCGCCCGTGGCCAGGCTGCCCCACAGGAGCGCCTGGCCGATGGCGCCGCCCCCAGTGTCCAGGCTCGCACCGCCGGCGGCGCCGGCGAGCAGTTCCGCCCCCACGCGCCAGCCGCGCGCGGCGGCCGGTGTGGCCCAGCCGATGCCGAGCAACCCCACCGAATACGCACCCGCATCGCCACCGAAGGCGCTGTGGGCCTGCGCGCTCAGGTACAGCGAGGGGCCGAGGCTGCGCTCGATCTTGCCGGTAACGAGCTCCACCGGACCGCTGCGGCCGTCGCGCCGGGCGGCGCGCGTCATGCGCTGCACGCCAGCCGTCCACTCGTAGGCGGCGACGCGACCCGACGCGCCAGCGCCAGGTGGCGGTTGCAACTCGTGGCCCACCCACAGCTGCAGGCTGCGCGCGCGAGGCATCGAGCCGGCGCCGCGCACGAGGCCGGCTTCGGCGCCGAGCGTCCAGCCGGGAAGCGGCGACACCCCGACATGCGCCGAAGCCTTGGCCAGGCCGCCGCCGCCCGTGGCCAGCGCGCCACCTCCGCCCAGGCCGAGCGCGCCGCGCACGCCCAGCTGCAGCCCGGCCGCGGGCTCCCACCCGAGGCCGAGCGAGCCGAGGATCTCCATGTAGCCGCCCGCGCCACCCGTGGCGGCTGCGCCCATCTCCACACCGGCGGACCAGGCGGAGGCGCCCAGGGGGCGCAGCATGCGGGCACTGGCCAGGCCGATACGTCGACCGCTGCCGTCTTGCAGCTGCCAACTCACGAGGCTGAGCTGTGCCTGCTGGAAGCCCAGGCCGCTGCCGCGGGCGTCCGTCAGCGCGCGCCCGGCGAGCAGGGGGTCTGTGTGGCGATAGCGGCCATCCCAGGCCAGCATCAGGCCCAGTTGCGTCCCGCCAACCTCGGTGCCGGCAAAACGTGCACCCGAGACGGACATGCCGGCTTGCCAGCCCCCGAAGTCCCAGAGCAAGGAAGCGGCTGGGCGCACGAGCAGCCCGTCGCCCACCGGGGCTGCGCCGCCCCCGCCGCCGCCGGCATACAGACCCGCGACGCCCGTCAGGCGATCGGCCAGGCGGACACGGCGCTGCAGCTCGAAGCCGCCGACGAACAAGCCCGCACGTTCGCCCGTGGCCGCCCCGTAGACCGCCGGCCCGGCCCACCAGCCCGGTGAGACTTCGAAGAGCAGCGAGCCGCCGAGCAGCCCCATGCGCTCACCGCGCGGCAGCGCCAGGCGCTCGCCGGAGAGCATGACCGAGATGGGCAACGTGTCCCAGCGAGCGGGCGCATCGGAAGAACCCGCCTGCGCCGCAGCGGCAGACGCCCCGACGGGCAACGGAGCAGCCGCAGCCGCGCCGTGCAGCCAAGCAGCGGCAGCCGCGCCGGCGGCCGCGTGCAGCAGCCGCGGGGCCGCACTCACTTCTTGCGCAGCTTGGCGATGGCCGCGATCTGCGCAGCCATGGCGGCGAACTCGCTTTGCGCGGCGGCGAAGTCGATGTCGCTCTTCGCGTTCTTCATGGCCTCTTCGGCCGCCTTCTTGGCTTCCAGCGCCTTGGCCTCGTCGAGGTCGTGGCCGCGGATGGCCGTGTCGGCGAGCACCGTCACCGTACAGGGCTGCACCTCGAGGATGCCGCCGGCGACGAAGACGAACTCCTCCTCGCCGTTGTCGGCGCGCTCGATGCGCACCGCACCGGGCCGGATTCGGGTGATGAGCGGCGTGTGGCGCGGCAGGATGCCGAGCTCGCCGTTTTCGCCCGGCAGCGCGACGAACTTCGCCTCACCCGAGAAGATGCTCTCCTCGGCCGAGACGACGTCGACGTGAATGGTGGCCATGTCGGCTCCTTGAACGGGGCGCAGGGCGCGGGCTTACTGGATCTTCTTGGCCTTCTCGAAGGCCTCGTCGATCGTGCCGACCATGTAGAAGGCCTGCTCGGGAAGGTGGTCGCACTCGCCGGCCACGATCATCTTGAAGCCGCGGATGGTTTCCTTCAGCGGGACGTACTTGCCGGGCGAGCCGGTGAAGACCTCGGCCACGTGGAAGGGCTGCGACAGGAAGCGCTGCATCTTGCGCGCGCGCGCCACGGCGAGCTTGTCCTCGGGGGAGAGCTCGTCCATGCCGAGGATGGCGATGATGTCGCGCAGTTCCTTGTAGCGCTGCAGCGTCGCCTGCACGGCACGGGTCGTGGTGTAGTGCTCTTCGCCGACCACGTTCGGGTCGATCTGGCGGCTGGTGGAGTCCAGCGGGTCCACCGCGGGGTAGATGCCGAGCGCCGCGATGTCGCGCGACAGCACGACGGTGGCGTCCAGGTGGGCGAAGGTGGTGGCCGGGGACGGGTCGGTCAGGTCGTCGGCGGGCACGTACACGGCCTGGATCGAGGTGATCGAGCCGACCTTGGTGGAGGTGATGCGCTCCTGCAGGCGGCCCATCTCCTCGGCCAGCGTGGGCTGGT
>JBDKFA010000216.1:0-42370 GCA_039798945.1 Pseudomonadota bacterium | reverse complement strand
TCACGCTCGACGACAAGTACTCGCTGGACCAGGGGCGTGCCTTCATGAGCGGCGTGCAGGCTCTCGTGCGCTTGCCGATGCTGCAGCGCCAGCGCGACCAGCGCGCGGGGCTGAACACCGGCGGCTTCATCAGCGGCTATCGCGGCTCGCCGCTGGGCAACTACGACCAGGCGCTGCTGGCGGCGAAGAAGCACCTGGCCGAGCAGCACATCGTCTTCCAGCCCGGCGTGAACGAGGAGCTCGGCGCCACCGCGGTGTGGGGCACGCAGATGCTCGACCTGTACCCGCAGAGCAAGAACTACGACGGCGTGTTCGGCATCTGGTACGGCAAGGGCCCGGGCGTGGACCGCTGCTCCGACGTGTTCAAGCACGCCAACATGGCCGGCACCAGCAAGCACGGCGGCGTGATCGCCATCGCCGGTGACGACCACGTGGCCAAGAGCAGCACCGCCGCGCACCAGAGCGACCACATCTTCAAGGCCTGCGGGCTGCCGGTGTTCTTCCCCTCCGATGTGCAGGGCATCCTCGACATGGGGCTGCACGCGTTTGCGCTCAGCCGTTTCGCCGGCGTGTGGTCGGGCATGAAGACAATCCAGGAGGTGGTGGAGTCCTCCTCCAGCGTCAGCGTCGACCCCGATCGCGTGCGCATCGTGCTGCCCGAGGACTTCCAGATGCCCGCCGGCGGCGTGCACATCCGCTGGCCCGACTCCGCGCTCGAGCAGGAGGCGCGGCTGATGGACTACAAGTGGTACGCCGCGCTCGCCTACGTGCGCGCGAACCGGCTGAACCACGATGTCGTCTCCGGCCCGAACGACCGCTTCGGCCTGATTGCCAGCGGCAAGGCCTTCAACGACACGCGCCAGGCACTGGCCGACCTGGGCCTGGACGACGACACCTGCCGGCAGCTGGGCATCCGGCTGCACAAGGTGAACGTGGTGTGGCCGCTGGAGGCCACCATCACGCGCGAGTTCGCGCAAGGCCTGCAGGAAATCCTCGTCGTGGAGGAAAAGCGCCAGGTCATCGAGTACCAGCTGAAGGAGGAGCTCTACAACTGGCGTCCGGACGTGCGCCCGAACGTGCTCGGCAAGTTCGACGAGCCCGAGGGCGACCATACCGGCGGCGAGTGGAGCATGCCCAACCCGAGCGGCAACACGCTGCTGCGCTCCAAGGCCGACCTGACGCCGGCGATCATCGCGCAGGCCATCGCCCGGCGGCTGAAGAAGCTCGGCGTGCCCGCCGACATCGCCGCACGCATGGACGCGCGGCTGGCGGTGATCGCGGCCAAGGAGAAGAGCCTGGCCGCGCTCGAGGTGAAGAACCCGGACCGCATCCCCTGGTTCTGCAGCGGCTGCCCCCACAACACGAGCACGCGCGTGCCCGAGGGCTCGCGCGCGCTGGCAGGCATCGGCTGCCACTACATGGCCGTGTGGATGGACCGCAGCACCGTCTCGTTCAGCCAGATGGGCGGCGAGGGCGTGGCCTGGGTCGGGCAGGCACCCTTCACCACCGATGCACACGTGTTTGCCAACCTGGGCGACGGCACCTACTACCACTCGGGACTGCTCGCGGTGCGCCAGAGCATCGCGGCCAAGGTGAACATCACCTACAAGATCCTCTTCAACGACGCGGTGGCGATGACCGGCGGCCAGCCCGTGGACGGCACGCTGCGCGTGCCGGAGATGACGCGCGAGCTCGACGCCGAGGGCGCGAGGAAGATCGTCGTCGTCACCGACGAGCCCGAGAAGTACGACGACGGCGACGTGCGCGCGCGCCTGGCCCCGGGCGTGACGGTGCGCCACCGCGACGAGCTCGACGCGGTGCAGCGCGAGCTGCGCGAGGTCTCCGGCTGCACGGTGCTGATCTACGACCAGACCTGCGCCACCGAGAAGCGCCGCCGCCGCAAGCGCGGCACGATGGCCACGCCGGCGAAGTCGGTGGTCATCAACGAGCTCGTCTGCGAGGGCTGCGGCGACTGCTCGGCGCAGAGCAACTGCCTGAGCGTGGAGCCCGTCGAGACCGAGTTCGGGCGCAAGCGCCGCATCAACCAGAGCACCTGCAACAAGGACTTCTCCTGCGTCAAGGGCTTCTGCCCGAGCTTCGTCACGGTCGAAGGCGGCGCGCCGAAGAAGCCGAAGAAGGAGCGCACGGGCGACCTCGGCGCGATGCCCGCGCTACCCGAGCCGGTGCTGCCGGTGGCCGAGCAGGCCTGGGGCATCGTCGTGGGCGGCGTGGGCGGCACGGGCGTGATCACCATCGGCCAGCTGCTGGGCATGGCCGCGCACCTGGAAGGCAAGGGCGTGGTGGTGCAGGACTCCGGCGGCCTCGCGCAAAAGGGCGGCGCCACCTGGAGCCACGTGCAGATCGCCAACCGCCCCGAGGCGCTGCACACGACCAAGGTCGACCTCGCCAAGGCCGACCTCGTGATCGGCTGCGACCCGATCGTGGCGGCCAGCCGCACCACGCTGTCCGTGATGCAAGAAGGCCGCACCTACGTGGCGCTGAACAGCCACGGCGCGCCCACCGCCGCCTTCGTGCACGACCCCAACTGGCAGTTCCCGCAAGCGGGCTGCGACACCGCACTCGCGCAGACCGTAGGGGCCGACGCGGTGGGCGCCTTCGACGCCGAGGAAGTGGCGGTGCAGCTGCTGGGCGACTCGATTTACACCAACCCGATGATCCTCGGCTACGCCTGGCAGCGCGGCCGCGTGCCGCTCACGCGCGCGGCCATCCGCCGTGCCATCGAGCTCAACGGCGTGCAGGTGGAGAACAACCTCGCGGCCTTCGAGTGGGGACGGCACTGTGCGCACGACCTCGCCGCGGTGCGTGCCCTGTACCAGGCGCGCCAGGTCATCCAGATCGTGAAGAAGCCCTCGCTGGACGAACTCGTCACGCGCCGCGTGGAGTTCCTGAAGGCCTACCAGGACAGCGCCTATGCGCAGCGCTACGCGGAGTTCGTGGGCCGCGTGCGCGCGGCCGAGGCGCCGCTGGCCGCCGGCACGGGCCTGAGCGAGGCCGTCGCGCGCCACCTCTTCAAGCTGATGGCCTACAAGGACGAGTACGAGGTCGCCCGGCTGCACACCGATGCGGGCTTCGAGGCCCGCGTCGCACAGATGTTCGAGGGCGACTACAAGCTCGTGCACCACCTGGCCCCGCCCGCCTTCTCGTCGCGCAACGCGCGCGGCGAGCTCGTGAAGCGGCCCTTCGGCCCGTGGGTGCGCCCGGCGATGGGGCTGCTCGCACGACTGAAGTTCCTGCGCGGCACAGCCCTCGACCCCTTCGGCCGCACCGAGGAGCGCCGCACCGAGCGCGCGCTGATCGGCGAATACCGCGCCTGCATCGAGGAGCTGCTCGAGGGGCTGCACGCGGGCAACCTCGGCCGCGCCGCCGAGATCGCACGCATCCCGGAGGAGATCCGCGGCTACGGCCATGTCAAGGAGCGCCACCTGGAGGCGGCGCGCAAGAAGTGGGCCGCGCTCATGCAGGCGTGGCGGCAGGCGTCGGGGCCGGCGGCCTGACCCCGCGCGGCACCGGTGCCCCTGCCGCTCGAGCTGCCCGTGGCTGCGTCCGGCCCAGCTGCCCCCCTGGACCCGATCGCCGCTGCGCGCCACCAGGTGCACCCCCGCGCGCCCTTCCTGGTGGCGGGTTGTCGGGTGGGCTCGGTCGCCCGCGCGCACCTGCCGCGGCTGGCCGACTGGCCGGGGTGGCTGCGCGTCGACGCGTCCGGCTCCCCGCAGGTGCACCTGACGGCACCGGCCGACGAACGCGATGCGGCACTGGCGGCGCTCAACGCCGCGCTGCGCCGCGACGGCCTGATCCTCGCCTGGCGCGACGAGCCCTTCGCGCTCTTCGCGCCCGGGGACGGCCGCGTGCTCGCCACCCTCGAGCGCGCGGCGGCGCGCTTCTGGGGCACGCTCACGCTCGGCGCGCACGCCAACGGCTGGGTGGCCGGCCCGCACGGGCGGCCCTCCCACCTGTGGATCGCGCGGCGTTCGCGCACCAAGGCCACGGACCCCGGCCTGCTCGACAACCTGATTGGCGGCGGCGTGCCCCACGGGCAGACGCCCCTGCAGGCGGTGGTGCGTGAGGGCTGGGAAGAGGCCGGCCTGACCCCTGCCCAGATGCAGGGCCTGCTGCCCGGCAGCGTGATCGAGCTCGACCGCGATGTGCGCGAGGGCCGGCAGTTCGAGCGGCTGCACAGCTACGACCTCGAACTGCCCGCAGGGCTCGTGCCCACGAACCAGGACGGCGAGGTCGAGTCCCTGGCGTGCCTGACGCTGGCCGAGGCCGCCGAGGCCGCGCTCGGTGGCCAGATGACGGTGGACGCGGCGCTCGTGACGCTGGACTTCCTGCTGCGCCACGACGCGCTGCCCGCGCCGGTGCGGCAGACCCTGGCGCAGCCGCTCGAGCTGCTGCGCGGGGCGGGCTGGGGCGGGCCGGGGCCGCTTGCACCCCGCCGTTGCTGAACTTGAGGCCAGTCAAGTCGGCATCGCACGCCGACCGGGATTCGGGTTTATCCGTAGCAACCAGACGACGGCGTCCCAGCACAGTCAGGGGTTAACTGCCCGGCGACACAATCCGGCCGCCTACATCCACCCTCCCCCCGGACTTTCCCAGGAGACCCCATGAGCCAGACCTCCAAGCAGCCCGCCGCACGTCGCCGCTTCCTGCAGACCGCCTCGGCCGGTGCCGTTGGCGCCGTGGCCGCAGCCGCGCCAATGGTCAGCCGCGCCCAGACCGTGACCTTCCGCTTCCAGAGCACCTGGCCGGCCAAGGACATCTTCCACGAGTACGCCAACGACTTCGCCAAGAAGGTGAACGACATGGCGGGCAGCCGCCTGAAGATCGAGGTGCTGCCGGCCGGCGCCGTCGTGCCCGCGTTCCAGTTGCTCGAGGGCGTGGCCAAGGGCACGCTCGACGGCGGTCACGGCGTGGTGGCCTACCACTACGGCAAGAACTCGGCGCTCGCGCTGTGGGGCTCCGGCCCGGGCTTCGGCATGGACCCCAACATGCTGCTTTCGTGGCACTACTACGGCGGCGGCGAGGCGCTGCTGCAGGAGATCTACAAGGCCACCAACATCGACGTCGTCTCCTTCCTGTACGGCCCGATGCCCACCCAGCCCTTCGGCTGGTTCAAGCGCCCGATCGCCCGCGTGGAAGACGTGCGCGGCATGAAGTTCCGCACCGTGGGCCTGGCGGTGGACATGTACACCGACATGGGCGCAGCCGTGAACCCGCTGCCCGGCGGCGAGATCGTGCCGGCGCTCGACCGCGGCCTGATCGACGGGGCGGAGTTCAACAACGCTTCCTCCGACCGTATCCTCGGCTTCCCGGACGTGGTCAAGAACTGCATGCTGCAGTCCTTCCACCAGAGCACCGAGCAGTTCGAGATCCTGTTCAACCGCGCCAAGTACAACGCGCTGTCCAACGAACTGAAGAAGGTCATCGACCACGCGGTGGAAGCCGCCAGCGCCGACATGAGCTGGAAGGCCGTGGACCGTAACTCCAAGGACTACGCCGAGCTTAAGCGCGCGGGCGTGAATTTCTACAAGACGCCCGACGCGGTCCTGCGCGCGCAGCTCGCCTCGTGGGACAAGATCATGGAGAAGAAGTCGGCGGAAAACCCGCTGTTCAAGAAGGTGCTGGACAGCCAGCGTGCGTTCGCGCAGCGCGCCGGTGCCTGGCAGAACGACTACCTGGTCGACTTCAAGATGGCGTACAACCACTACTTCGGTCGCCGCTGATCGCGCGGCATCGGCCGCACAGGCCACCGGCGCCCCCTCAGGCCCGGTGGCTTTTTCGTTTCAGTCCCTGGAACCCCCCATGCAAAAACTCCTGCTTGCCGTCGACCGCGCCTCGACCTGGCTCGGCCAGGCCTTCGCCTGGCTGATCGTCGCGCTCACGCTGATGATCACCTGGGAGGTCTTCTCCCGCTACGCGCTCAACCGCCCGCACGACTGGGCGCTGAACCTGCAGATCATGATGTACGGCACCCTCTTCATGATGGCGGGCGCCTACACACTGAGCAAGAACGGCCACGTGCGCGGCGACGTGCTCTACGGCTTCTTCCGGCCGCGCACGCAGGCGTGGATCGACCTCGTGCTGTACGGCCTGTTCTTCCTGCCCGGCGTGGTCGCAATGACCTGGGCCGGCTGGGAATACGCCAACGAGTCGCTGGCCATCCGCGAAAAGACCTTCTCGGCCACGCCGCTGCCGCTGTACCCGTTCAAGTTCGCGATCCCGATCGCCGCGGCCATGCTGCTGCTGCAGGGCCTGGTGGAGATCGTGCGCTGCGTGGCGTGCATCCGCGACGGTGAGTGGCCCTCGCGCGAGCAGGACGTGGAGGAGGTGGACGTGGACAAGCTCAAGGAGATGGTCCAGGTGAAGGACGAGGACATCGCCGCGCTCGACAAGTTCGTCGCGCCCGGCGCGGCTGCGGGAGGCTCGAAGTGAAGATCCGCAAGGAACTGTGGTTCGGCTTCTCGCTGATGGCGCTCATCATCGCGGGCACCGCGGTGATGCTGCTTTCGGCCGACAAGGTCACCAGCGGCCACCTCGGCCTGATGATGCTCGCGCTCGTGGTGGTGGCCATCATGCTGGGCTTTCCCACAGCCTTCACGCTGATGGGCATGGGGATGATCTTCACCTGGCTCGCCTACGAGCGCGACGCGACGAAGACGCTGGACCTGATGGTGCAGTCGGCTTTCAAGGTGATGAGCAACGACGTGCTCATCTCGATCCCGCTGTTCGTCTTCATGGGCTACCTGGTCGAGCGGGCGAACCTGATCGAAAAGCTCTTCAGGAGCCTGCACCTGGCGCTGGCGCGCGTGCCGGGCTCGCTGGCAGTGGCCACGCTCTTCACCTGCGCGGTGTTCGCCACCGCCACCGGCATCGTCGGGGCGGTCGTCACGCTGATGGGGCTGCTCGCGCTGCCGCAGATGCTGCGCGGCGGCTACGACGTGCGCGTGTCGGCGGGGGCCATCACCGCTGGCGGCTGCCTGGGCATCCTGATTCCCCCGAGCGTGATGCTGATCGTCTATGGCGCCACCGCCGGCGTGTCGGTGGTGCAGCTGTATGCGGGCGCGTTCTTCCCCGGGCTGATGCTCGCGGGCCTGTACATCGTCTACGTGATCGTGCTGGCCAAGCTCAAGCCGGGCCTGATGCCGCCGCTGTCGGCCGAGGACCGCTTCGTGCCGCTGCCGGCGCTGACGCAGCAGGTCTCGCAAGCCATCTCCAACACCGCGCTGCCGGCGCTGCTGCGCGCGCTGAAGGGACGGCGCAACCTGGAGGTGCCCACCTCCTATCTGCTCAAGCAGCTGGGCATCGCCCTGCTGCCGCTCGCGCTCTTCCTGCTGGCCGCCGGCGGCAGCTGGCACCTGAACACGCGCCCGAGCGAGGCCGCCGTGCAGGCGGCCGAGCTGGCACGGCTCCCCTCCGGCGCCGCTCCTGCACCGGCCGGCTCCGGTCTGCAGGCACCCCCGGGGGCGGACGCCGGGGGCGTGAAGGAGCCGCCTGGCGCGGGCGGAGGGCTGAAGGAGCCTCCGGCTGCGGGCGGAGGGCTGAAGGAGCCGCCGGCTGCGGGCGGAGGGCTGAGGGAGCCGCCCGCTGCGGGCGGCTTGAGTGAACCGCCTGGAGCAGGCGGTGGCGTGAAGGAGCCTCCAGGTGCAGGCAGCTCGCTGCGTGAGCCCCCAGCTGCCGGGGGTGGCCTGGCGGAGCCGCCGGGTGCGGGCGGCGGGCTCAAAGAACCGCCGGGCGCAGGCAGCAGCCTGAAAGAACCACCCGGCGCGGGTGGTGGCCTGAAGGAGCCGCCCGCAGCGGGTGGCTTGAGCGAACCGCCTGGGGCAAGCGGTGGCGTGAAGGAGCCCCCGGGTGCTGTGAAGGAGCCCCCAGCTGCAGCGCCGGCCGCGGGCGGCACCGGCAGCCCCGCACCCGCCGCGGCGGCCGAGCCCCCGCGTACGCCCGCGACCACCGGCTGGTGGGTCGGGTTCGGTGTCGGCCTGGCCGCGCTCGCGCTCTTCTACGCGATCCTGAGCTTCCAGCGGCTGGAGATCTTCAAGATGCTGCTGGGCAGCTTCTTCCCTCTGCTGGTGCTGATCCTGGCCGTGCTGGGCTCGATCGTCTTCGGCCTGGCCACGCCCACCGAGGCGGCAGCGGTAGGGGCCTTCGGCGGCTTCCTGCTCGCGGTGGCCTACAAGCAGTTCAACATGCGCGTGCTCAAGGAGTCGGTGTTCCTCACCGCCAAGACGAGCGCGATGGTGTGCTGGCTGTTCGTGGGCTCGGCGATCTTCTCGGCCGCCTTCGCGCTGCTGGGCGGGCAGGAACTCGTCGAGAAGTGGGTGATGTCGCTCAACCTGAGCAAGACCGAGTTCCTGGTCCTGAGCCAGGTGATCATCTTCATCCTCGGCTGGCCGCTGGAGTGGACGGAGATCATCGTCATCTTCATGCCGATCTTCATCCCGTTGCTGGACAACTTCGGCGTGGACCCGCTCTTCTTCGGGCTGCTCGTGGCCCTGAACCTGCAGACCGCCTTCCTGTCGCCACCGGTGGCGATGGCGGCCTTCTACCTCAAGGGGGTGAGCCCGCCGCACGTCACGCTGAACCAGATCTTCGCCGGGATGATCCCGTTCATGGGCATCCAGATCGTGGCCATCGTGCTCCTCTACAACTTCCCGGGTATTGGCCTGTGGCTGCCCGAGGTGCTGTACAAGTAGTGACATTCGAGTCGTGACCCGCGCCGGGAACAGGGTGTCAAAGAACACCCCCCTGCGCGGCCTTTCAGGGAGTGAACGTGTCACCCGAACCTGGGCCGCAGCCGACCTGTCAACTCACCTTGGCTGATTCCACGCCGCGCCTGCAAGGCGCGGCTGGACAGCCCGCCGCCTTGTTGCAGGCCACCGATGCGCTGCTGCTGGCGTGGCTGGCCCTGGAGGGCCCGACACCGCGCGAGCGCTTGGCCGAACTGTTATGGCCCGACAAGGACGCTTCCTCGTCGCGCAACGCGCTGCGCCAGCGCCTGTTCCGGCTGCGCCGAACGGCAGGCCACCCGCTGCTGCGAGGCTCGGCGGTGCTGGAACTGCACCCCGACGTCCAGCACGACCTGCATGCCTCGGCCACGATCCTCGGCGCCATGCAGCCGCCCCTGCACGGCGAACTGGACAACTGGCTGGCTGCCCAGCGCGCGAGCCGCCAGGCAGGCGTACGGCGCGGGCTCGAAGAGCGGATCCAGGCCCTGGAGTCCGGCGGTGACTATGCCCACGCGCTGCCGCTGGCGCTCACGCTGCTGCAGGCCCATCCCCACAGCGAGGACGCGCACCGCCGGGTGATCCGGCTGCACTACCTGCGTGGCGACCGCGCGGCCGCGCTCCTGGCCTTCGACCGCTGCGAGCACGTGCTCAAGCACGACGTCGGGGCCACCCCTTCGCTCGAGACCCTGGAGCTGTTGGCCACCATCGAGCAGCAAGACGTGGTCGATCGCACGCCCGTGCGCTTCGGCCGCGTCCCGCTTGCGCTGCAGCGCCCGCCCCGGCTCATCGGGCGCAGCGCAGAGATCGACACGCTGCGGCGGGCGTGGCGTGCGGGCTCGCACACGATGGTGCTGGGCATTCCCGGCCTGGGCCGCACGCGGCTGCTCGAGTGGGTCGCGCAGCACGAACCAGGGGCATTGCGCATCACGCTGCCCCACGACACCAGTGGCTGGCCCATGGCCGCTGCGCGGCGCATCGTGTCGGCCCTCATGCGGCAGGCCAGCCCGGCCCTCAAGCCCGACCTGGCCCGCCAGATCGAGGCGCTCCTCGATCCCTCGGGCTCCAGGCGGCCCCTTCAGGCCCAGTCGATGGCCGACGCCCACACGCTCCAGATCGAGGAACTCGTCGCACAGTGGAGCGCGCCGGTGGCCGAGCTGCTCGAAGCCAGCGGCCTGGAGGTGGTGGCGGTGGATGACCTGCACCGCGCCGATGCGGTCTCGATGGCCCTCATCGAGGCCGTTGCCGAGCACGGGGCGGTGCGCTGGTGCCTGAGCATGCGCTTGACCCCTCCGGGCACGGCTGCGCATGCCTTTCGTGCCAGCATGCGCGCCGACGGGCGCTGCACCGAGGTGTTCGTTCGACGCATCGATGTCGCGACCCTGGCCGACTTCCTGGCCTCGCTCGAGATCGACGGGCTCGAACCCGCAGCCGCCGCAGCCTCGCTGCACACGCTCACGGGGGGCCACCTGCAATTCGTGCTCGAGGCGCTGCGACTGGCCTGGCGCGAGAACGGGCTGACGACCGCGGCGGTGCAATGGCCGCCCGCAGCCAGCTTCACCCCGCGCACCGCCGTCTACCTCTCGGGTCTGTCGCCAGCGGCCCTGCAGCTCGCCCGCCTGGCCGCCGCCGCGGGCCCGCGCTTCTCGGTCGGACTGGCCGCCTCGGTGCTGGGATGCACCCCTCTGGCGCTGGCCGACGCCTGGGCCGAGCTGGACTGCGCGCAGCTGTTCGAAGGCGACACGCTGGCCAGCCAGATCATCCAGGAGGCGCTGCGGGCGGGGATCCCGGCACCGCTGGCGGCGGACTTGCAGCTGCGCATCGAGCGTGCGCTGTCCGCCTGAGGCGGCCGATCCCCTTCCGGGCTCGGCACCTCGAGCCGGCGCAGGCGCGGCTAACGGGCTTGTAACGTTCGCTTCGGTATAACGGTTACAAGTTGTCATCACAGCTGATCCTGCACAGGGAGCTGCCCCGGCACAGGGGCGCGCAAGGTCAGTTTCTCGTCGGCGGGCCGTCCGAGGCATCATGCGCGGATGCAGCCCCCGCGTGATTGGCCTCCGACACCGCGCCCTCACGGTACGGCCTGGTGGACCGTGGCCTTCGTCGGGCAAGTGCTGCGCGCGGCCATTTGGCGCCGCCGTGGCGAGCGGGGCTGGGCGCCCGGCGAACTGCGGCGCCAACTCGACCACGCGGGCCCGCGCTCGGTGCCGATCGCGTTGCTCACCTGCAGCCTCATCGGCTTGATGCTCGCCTACATGGCGGGCGCCCAGCTGGCCCGCATCGGTGCCCAGGGCTTTCTCGCCGACGTCGTGACGGTGGGCATGGTGCGTGAACTCGCCGGCATGATGACCGGCATCGTGCTGGCCGGCCGGGTCGGGGCCTCCTACGCGGCGCAGCTGGCGGCGATGCAGGCTGGCGAGGAGATCGACGCGCTGCGTGCGCTCGGCGTGGACCCGGTGGCCCACCTCGTGCTGCCGCGGCTGGCCGCGCTGGTGCTGGTGGCCCCGCCATTGATCGCGCTCGGCGCGGTGGCGGGCGTGCTGGCCGGCTGGCCCGCCGCCGTCCTCGCGTACGGGCTGAGCAGCCCGGAGTACCTGCAGCAATGCCTGCGCGCGCTCACGCCCACGCACGTGTGGATCGGGCTCTTCAAGGGGGTGCTGTACGCCGCGCTGGTGGCCGTGGCCACCTGCCGTGCCGGGCTGCTGGCGGGGCGCAGTGCCGAGGCCGTAGGTACGGCCACCACATCGGCGGTGGTGCGCTCGCTCGTGTGGATCGTGGCAGCCGCCTGTGCCACGACGGTGGTCTTCACCGCGCTCGGGTACTGAGCCACGCCCATGCCTGCCCACGACCCCACCAAGCCGCCACCGGGCTTGCCGCTGCTGCAGGTCGAGGATCTGTGGCTGCGGGCCGGGGGGCGGCCCGTGCTCCGGGAGATCGCGTTCACGGTGGCGCGCGCGGAGGTGCTGGTCATCGTGGGGCCCAGCGGCAGCGGCAAGAGCACGCTGCTGCGCCACCTCGCGGGCCTGGAGCAGCCCGCGCGCGGGCGGGTGCTGCTCGAAGGCGAAGACCTCCATGGCCGGGACGAGCCCAGCCGGCAGCGGCTGCGGCGCCGCGCCGGCGTCATGTTCCAGTCCGGTGCGTTGTGGAGCGCGTTGACCGTGGGGGAGAACGTGATGCTGCCGATGCAGCTGTTCGCCGGGCTGGACGAGCCGGCGTGCCGCACCCGCGCCGAAGCGCTGCTGGCCCGCGTCGGGATGGCCGACGCCTTCGGGCTGCTGCCCGCCCAGTTGTCCGGCGGGATGCGCAAGCGGGCCGCGCTCGCACGCGCGTTGGCGTTGGACCCCCCACTGCTGCTGCTGGACGAGCCCGGCTCGGGGCTCGATCCGCTGAGTGCACAGCGCCTGGACGAACTCGTGCTCGAGTTGAGGCACCATCTGGGCACGGCAGTGGTGATGGTCACGCACGAGATTCGCAGCGTGCTGGCGGTGGCCGACCGCGCGCTGTACCTGGACGAAGCAGACATGACGATGACCGCCCTCGGCCCTCCGCAGGAAATGCTCACCCACCCGCTGCCAGCGGTACGGCGCTTCTTCGCCGCCGGTCTGGAGCCTGCACGATGAGCCCCACGCTAGGCGCCGCGCAAGCCTTTCGCGTCGGCGTGTTCGCCCTGCTCGGGCTGGCTGCGCTGGTGGCCGCGCTCGTCGTGGCGGGCGGGCGCGGCTTCGGGGCCACCGAGCCCGCCGTGATGCGCTTCGCCTCGTCGGTGTGGGGGCTGCAGGTGGGCGCGCCGGTGGTGCTGCGCGGGGTGCGCGTGGGCGAGGTCACCGCCATCGGGCTCGGGGCCGCGCCGGCTGCCGCCCGGGCGTCCACGGGGCTGGACACCCGCGTGCCGGTGGCGGTGAGCCTGGATGCGCGGGCACTGCGCCCGCTGCTCGGGCCGGATGGCCACGCGGCGGTGCTGCCTGCCCTGCTCGAGCGCGGCCTGGTGGCTCGGCTGTCCACCCAGAGCCTGCTCACCGGGCTGCTGTACGTGGACCTGGACTTCGATGCCGCACAGCCTGGTGCCAAGGGGTCGGGCGAGATCCCCACCGCGCCGACGCGCCTGCAGGCGCTGCAGGCGCAGCTCGAGGGGCTCGACCTCGCGCGCATGGGCCGCGAGCTGGCCGAGGTGTCGCAAGGCTTGCGCCAGCTGCTGGCCGAGCCCGAGGCACGCCAGGCGCTGCGCCGCACGGCAGAGGCGGCGCGGGCCGTGCAGGCCGCGAGCACGCGGCTGCAGGCGCAGCTCGTCCCGCTGGCCGAGTCGCTGCAGGGCTCGATCGAGCAGGCCCGCCGTTCGGCGGCCGCCGTCGAGCCGGTGGCACGCGAGGTCTCCACCGCGGCCCGCGCGGTGGCGCAGGCCGCCTCGCAGGCCGGCACGCTCGCCGCCTCGGGGGCGCCGGTGCTCGCACGCGCACAGCTCGCCGCCGACGAACTCGCCCGCGCGGCCGCCTCGCTGTCGGCGATGACGGCCGAAGACTCCTCCCTGCGACGGCGCACCGACGAGGCCCTGGTGGAGGCAGCGCGCGCCGCCAAGGCGCTGCGCGAGCTGGCCGAGCTGCTGGAAAAGCACCCCGAGGCGATCCTGCGCGGGCGGCGCTGAGCGCCGGGCTGAGGGCGGCCCGTGCGCCGCCCTCAGGCGGCCCGCAGCCGCCGGACGGGCTCGGCCAGCGCCGCCGCGGCGACATCGCCCACCGGTGCCGGCCAGCCCAGCAGCCGGCTCGCCTCGACCGCACGTTCGAGCAGCTGGCAATGGCTGCCCGCGCCCAGGTGCACGAAGCCGTAGTGGTGGTTGCCCGTCCACTTGAAGTCACGTTGCAGCGCATGGCCCGTCTTGGGAAAACTCAGCACGAGGCCGTCGGGAAAGGCGCGACGAAAGGCCGACAGCTGGGCCGGGCTGGGGGCTGCGGGCACGGCCATGGGGTCGAAGCTTCGGTAGACGAGGCTGGACGCGACGGCGCAGGCGGGTTCGCTGCGCGGCACGGCGGCAGGGTCTTCGCCGAGCGCCAGCGCGACGCCGATCGCGTGCGGGTCGATGCCATGCACGCGCCGGTACAGGTCGCCGAACTGCGAGGCCAGGCGCGGGTTGAGCTCGATGACGCTCAGCCGGTCGCTCACCGGGTCGTGGAAGAACTCGAGGTTGAACAGGCCGTGCCGGTAGCCGATGGCGTCCAGGAAGCGCCGCGCCACCTCGAGCGCGCGCGCCTGCACGGCCGGCGCGAGGCCGCCCGGCAGCTCCCAGCGCATGAACGCGCGGGTGCCGGGATACAGCACGGCACGCACCACGCCAAGCGCCTGGATGCGCCCGCCGGCGACCCAGCCGTCCAGGTTGTACTGGGGCACGTGCTGCGGCACCACCTCCTCCAGCAGCATGCGGTGTGCGCTGCCCGCCTCGGGCAGGCGCTTGCGGCACAGCCGGTCGAAAGGGCCCACGAGGTGGCGGATCACCCACAGCTCGCGCGCGCTGAAGCGGGTGTGGGCCTGCAGCGCGTCGCGGGACTCGACGGTCCGCGCGAGCACCGAGAAGGCGGCCTTCACCGGCTTGGCGAAGGCGGGGTAGGCCAGCCCCTCGGGGATGTCGTCGCCGTAGTCGGCAGCCAGCTCGGCGAAGCCGAGCGTCGCCTCGGGCACGACGCTCCGCATCACGCGTCGCGCATGCAGCTTGTGCTGGGCCGCGAGGATCGCCTCGGGCGCCGCGCCGGGCAGCCCGAGCCGCTCGGCGACCAAGGACGCGGCCAGCGCACCGAAGTGCTCCTGGTGCGACAGCACCGCACGCCAGCGCAGCCGCTTGCCGCGCGTCGCCTGATGCGCGGCGAAGCGTTCGTGGTCGTACCACGCGAGCCTCGTGTTCGACGGAAAGGCAAAGAGGTCGAAGCCCGCGCGGTCGAAGCGCGGGCCGCCGCAGGCCTGCAGCCGCGCCAGGGCCTGCGCGTCCCAGTCGTGGGCGAAGAGCCAGCCGACCCTTCTGCTCGGCTTCAAGCCATCCACCTCCGGGCGACGAGGCCGCATGCGGGTGAGTCGCTCACCGCGTGAGCCACCTTCGTGCTCCGAAGCTCAGCGCATCCACGAGCGCGACCATCGCGAGCATGGCGGCCAGGATCGTGCAGGTCTTGCCCATGTGGAACAGGCCCATGTGGAAAGCCAGCAGCTGGCCGAGCCCGCCTGCGCCGACGACGCCGAGCACCGCCGCGGCACGGATGTTGTTCTCCCAGCGGTACAGGGTGTAGCTCAGCAGCTGCGGCAGCACCTGCTGCAGCGTGGCGTAGAGGAACACGCGCAGCGTCCCCACGCCCTGCGTGCGCAGCGCCTGCGCCGGCCCGGCCGGCGCATTCTCGATGGCCTCGGCGAAGAGCCGGCCGAGCACCCCCGCGGTATGCGCCGCCAGGGCGAGCGTGCCCGCGAACGGACCGAGACCGGCGGCAATCAGCAGCAGCGCCGCCCACACGAGCTCGGGCACCGAGCGCAGCGCGTTGAGCACGAGCCGCGTGGGCCCGCGGGCGCGCGCGGTGTCGGCCTCGTGCAGCCGGCTCGCAGGCAGCGCCAGTGCCAGCCCCGCCACCGCTGCCAGCACCGTGCCGAGCGCGGAAATCGCCAGCGTCTCCCAGGCGCCCACCATCACCTTGTGCAGGAAAGCCGGACTCGTGTCGGGCGGGAAGAACTCCGCCAGGAACCGCCCCATGGAGCGAGCGGCCTCCAGCGACAGGAACTGCGCCCATTGCAGGTCCAGGCTCCAGAAACTGGCCACGACGAGCGCGAACACCGCCACCACGAACCAGCAGGCCCGGCAGCGGGCATCGAACACACGCGGGGGCAGGCGCCAGGGTTCGTTGGCGGCGTGCGTTCGGGGCTCGGGCAAGGGCGTCATCGGAGGTCCTGGTCGCGCGGCGGCGGGAATCGGCTGCGGCTCACCCGAGCGCGCGGCGCAGCCCCGCGCTCACCCGGTCGGCCAGCGCCACGAGCGCCACGAAGACGGCGAGCATCGTGAGCACCTCGCCGCCGTTGAACATCTTCATCGAGTTGTCCATCTGCTGCCCGAGGCCGCCTGCGCCGACGAAGCCCAGCACCACCGAGCTGCGGATGGCGCACTCCCAGCGGTAGACGGTGTAGCTCGTGAGCTCGGCCGCGTTTTGCGGCAGCAAGCCGTAGAAGAAGGCCTGCAGCCGCCCGCTGCCGTTGCGCAGCAGGCTGCGCGTGGCGTGGTCGTCGCCGCTTTCCAGGATCTCCGCGTAGACCTTGCCGAGCATGCCGCCATAGGTGAGGGCAATGGCCAGCACCCCCGCCGTGGGGCCGAGGCCCACCACGCGCACGAAGACGAGCGCCCATACGAGCTCGGGCACGCTGCGCAGCGCCACCAGCAGCCAGCGCGCCGCCTGGCGCAGCCAGAAGGGCCCTCGTGCCATGCGCCCGCCCAGCGAGGAGACCGACAGCACGTGCGTGGCCAGCAGCGCCAGCGGCACCGCGAGCACCAGGGCCAGCGTGAGGCCCGCCGTGGCGATGGCCACCGTGCGCCAGGTCTCGCGCGCCACCATGGCCAGGAACTCCGGCGCATGCGCAGGCGGCAGGAAGCTCGCCAGGAACTGCGCCGTCACCTCGCGGTTCTTCGCCTCGAAGAGGATCCACGGCCGGAACTCGGTGGCCACCGCCAGCGGCCACAGCGCCACGAGCGCGGCCAGCGTCCAGAAGACGCGGCCGCTCCAGGCCGGGTCGCGCAGCGCCGGGGCAGGCAAGCGGGCGCTCATCGGCAGTGCATCACCGGCGGCGCGGCGGCGGGGGCCGCCACCGCTGCGGGCAACTCGGCCCCAGCCGCGCCGGCAGCGGGCGCACCGAGCAGCTCGTGCTCGTGCTGCGCGTACAGCGCGCGCAGCCGCTCGGGCGTGACCTGCGCGGCAGGCAGGTCGAAGGCGAGCTCGCCTTCGCGCAGGCCGACGATGCGCGGGAAGTGGGCAAGCGCCACATCGACCTGGTGCAGCGTGGCCACGAGTGTCGTGCCGCGCTCGCGCGCCTGCGAGACGAGGGTCGCGATCGCCTGGCGCGAGCGGGTGGGGTCGAGCGCCGAGAGCGGCTCGTCCACCAGCCACAGCCGCGCAGGCGCCAGCAGCACGCGCGCCAATCCGACCCGCTGGCGCTCACCGCCCGAGAGCCGGTCCACGCGCTCGAAGAGCTTGTCGGCGAGGTCGAAGCGCTCCAGCGCCGCGTACGCCGCCGGGATGTCCACCGGATAGAAGAGGCTGCGCAGGCTCGTGAGCAGGCTGATCTCTGGCAACCGGCCGGCGAGCACGGCCGTGACGACACGCTGGCGCGGGGGCAGCGGCGGCACCTGAGGCGCCAGGCACAGCTCGCCGCGCAGCCGCTGCAAGGCACCCCGGGGCAAGGCCCAGGGCTCGCGTCCGTCCACGCGCAACAAGCCCTGCCGCGGCGGCAGTGCGCAGGCCAGCGCCTGCAACAACGTGGTCTTGCCGGCGCCCGAGGGGCCGATCACGGCAAGCTGCTCGCCCTCGGCCACCCTCAGCGTGAGCCCGCGCAGGGCGGCAGGCGTCCCCGCACGCGCGGCCGGGTGGCTGGCAGCCAGGGCCTCGAGCTCGAGCTTCATGGCCGGTGCTCAGATCAAGCCCGCGCTGCGGCCGGCGGACTCCAGGCCCTTGTAGTTCTCGGGCGAGGTCGGGATGTAGCGCGTGGCGCGGTTGAGCTGCAGGATCTCCTTGCCCTCGGGCGTGGACGCGTCGAGCTCGAGCAGTGCCTTCTGCACCCGATCGCGCAGCGGCACGGGCGTGTCCACGTGCATCGACCAGTTGTAGTTGAAGAACGTGGGCGTGGTGTAGAACACGTTCACCGCCTTGGTGTCGACCTTGTTCTCGCCGACGAACTTGCGCCACACGGTGATGTCCAGCGCCGCCGCATCGACCTTGCCGCTGACCACGGAGGCAATCGTCGCATCGTGCGCGCCGCTGTACGCCACGCGCCGGAAGTCCTTCTCCGGGGTGAGGCCGGCTTGCAGCAGGAAGTGCCGGGGCATCAGGTGGCCGGAGGTGCTCGACTGCGAGCCGAAGCTCACCTGCCGGCCCTTGAGGTCGGTGAGCGCCTTGATGCCCGAGTCGGTCTTGGCGATGAACACCGACTGGAACTTGGTGTCCTCCTCGCGCTGCGCAATCGGCACGATCTTGCCGCCCGAGCGCAGCTGCGCCTGCACGTGCGTGAAGCCACCGAACCAGACCAGATCCACCTTCTTGTTCACGAGCGCTTCCACCGCCGCCGGGTAGTCGCTCACGGGCGTGAACTCCACCTTCATGCCGAGCTTCTTTTCCAGGTAGGCCGCCAGCGGCGTGAACTTGCGCACCTGCTCGGTGGCGGCCTCCTCGGGGATCGTCGTCACGCGAAAGACCTGCTGCGCGTGCGATATCGCACCGAAGGTGACGAGCGCGCAGGTCATCAGCGCCTTCAGGGTGCGGGAGGGGGACAGGCTGATCATGGGAGTCTTCCTCGGTGGTGGGTGGTGGGGAGCGGGTCCACTCTAGCGCCTGGCGGCTGCTAGAGTGCCCAGCCCGGCTATTGGCGCAGGGCGCAGGGCACACGCGCCGTACGGCCTACCGGCTTCCTGACACGTGATGAGAACCCCGGACTTCCTCCAACTCCACCATCTCGACGACCGGGCGCTGGCCGCCGAGGCCGAGCAGGGATTGCTCGCCCCGGCTGCACGCGTCTCGCCCAAGTTCTTCTACGACCCGCTGGGCTCGAGGCTGTTCGACGCCATCACCGAGACCGACGAGTACTACCCGACGCGCACCGAGGCGGCCATCTTCGCGCAGTACGGCGCGGACATCGCGCAGGCGGCCTGCCGGGTTGCCGGGGCGAGGCCAGCGCTCGTGGACCTGGGTGCGGGCAACTGCGCCAAGGCCTCGCGCCTGTTCGGTGCGCTCGCGCCGCGCCAGTACGTGGCGGTGGACATCTCGGTGGCGTTCCTGCGCCAGTCGCTGCAGTGCCTGCAGCGCGAGTTCCCCGACATGCGCATGACGGGCATCGGGCTCGACTTCTCCGCGCGGCTCGCGCTGCCTGCGGGCACGGTGGAGGGCCCGGCGGTGGTGTTCTACCCGGGCTCGAGCATCGGCAACTTCGACCCGCCAGAGGCGCAGCGGCTGCTCGCCGAGGCGCGCGCGGTGGCCGCCGGCGGGGCGCTGCTGATCGGCGTGGACCTGGTGAAGGCGGTGGAGGTGCTGGAGGCGGCTTACGACGATGCGCTGGGCATCACCGCGGCCTTCAACCTGAACCTGCTCAACCACTTGAACCGGCTGCTCGGCGCGGACTTCCGGCTGCGCGAGTGGCAGCACCTGGCGCGCTGGGACGAGCCGCACGCGCGCATCGAGATGCACCTGGAAGCCCGGCGCAGCCTGAGCGTGGCCTGGCCCGGCGCGCAGCGGCGCTTCGCCGCGGGCGAGCGCATCCACACCGAGAATTCCTACAAGTGGACGGTCGAGCGCTTCCAGGCGCTGCTGCAGGCGGCCGGCTTCGCGCAGGCGCGGCACTGGTGCGACGAGGCAGGCGGCTTCGGCGTGTTCCTCGCCTGGGGCTGAGGTGCCGCTCAGCCGAGGGCGCAGGTGCGAAAGCCCGCCGGCACGTCGTGACGATCCGCGGTGAAGTAGTTGCGGTAGTGCACCTCACGCAACCGCGGCTGCGTCAGGCAGGACGCGCCGCGCAGCACGGGCCGGCCGTCGAACCACGGGGCCGAATACTCGCGGTACGGGTGGGCCGTGAAGCCCGGGTAGGGTCGAAAGGGGCTGGCCGTCCATTCCCAGACATCGCCCCACGTGAAGGCCCCGGGATGCGTGCAAGCCGCGCGCTCCCACTCGTGCTCGGTGGGCAGGCGGCGCCCGGCCCAGGTGCACCAGGCCTGCGCCTCGTGGTACGACAGATGGCAGGCGGGCTCTTGCAGGTCCAGCCGCTGCCAGCGCCCGTCGCACCAACTGTGCCAGTGCGGGCCGCGCCGGCGCAGGTAGCGCGGCACGGGCCCGGTCTCGTCGCCGGGCACAGGCGGCTCGGCCGCCGATGCGCCAGCGGCGGCCAGTGCCCGCCACCGCCGGGCCGGGCCGTGCAGCCACGCCCAGCCCTCGGGCGTCCAGTGGCGTGCCTGCGTGTAGCCACCGGCCTCCACGAAGGGCAGGTACTCGGCCCAGCGCAGCACCTGGGCGTCGATGTCCGCGGCCGGGAGCTCGACTTCGTGGGTGCCCAGCTCGTTGTCGAACGCGAAGCCGGCGGCAGGCCCGCCCGGGTCACGGCCGGCGCACCAGCGCCCGGCCGGCAGCGTCAGCGCCGGTGCTGGCGCGCCGAGCCCGCGCGGCTGCCAGCGTGCGTCCGCCATGGGTACCCCGAGGGCGCGTCCCATGTAGAGAGCCGCCTCGTGGTGCATGTCCTCGTGCAGCAGGGCCAGGCGAAAGAAGTAGAGGGTGTCGCCGGGGGTGTGGTCCGGGGTGTGGTCGGAGGCGTCACCCTCGACCGTGCCGAGCAGATCGAGGGTGGCCGCCAGCCCCGCGTCGAGCTCCGCGCGCAACGCCGCCAGCGGCGGCAGCGCAAGCCGCCAGCGCGTGGCGTGCGCGACCTGGGTGGAATCGAAGCAGGCATCAGCGCGAGGGTCGCGCGCGGGTCGCAGCGGCCGCGCGGGATCGGCGCGCACGCCCAGGCGCCAGTCGGGATGGCGCTCGAGCCAGCGCGTCTGGAACCAGCCGACGTGGCCGAGCTCCCACAGCGGCGGGTTCAGCGTCTCGTCGCAGGGCACCTGCAGCGCCGGCAGGGCCTGCGCAAACGCGTCGAAGGTGGCCAGCGTGTCGGCTCGTGCCGCGCACAGCATCGCGCGCAACGCCGACACGCCGCCGTGGCGCGCGGCCACTGCAGGCTCGTCATCTCGGGTTACGCTGACAGGGTGCATCGCCAATCCAGCCGATCCAGCCATTCGACCCTTGCCGGCGGACCCGCCTGCCCGCCGGGCGCAAGCCTCGTACTCGTCACGCCAGCACTCGCGGACGCGAACAACGGCAACTGGCAGACCGCCCGGCGCTGGTCGAGGCTTGTCTCGCCAGCTTACCGCGTGCGGCTGACGGCCCGCTGGGAGCCGGGAGACGCGGGCGCGGACGTGATGGTCGCGCTGCACGCCCGGCGCTCGGCCGCCTCGATCGCCGCCTGGCGCGAAGCCTACCCGCGCGCGCCGCTCGTGGTGGTGCTCACCGGCACCGACCTGTACCGCGACATCGCCAGCGATGCGGCGGCACAGCGCTCGCTGCAGCTCGCCGATACCCTCGTCGTGCTCAACGAACTGGGCGCGCGCAGCCTGCCGGCGGCGCTGCAGGCCCGCTGCCGGGTGGTGCTGCAGTCGTGCACGGCGCGCCAGGTGCTGCCGAAGTCCACTCGACAGCTGCGCGCCGTGGCCGTGGGCCACCTGCGGGAGGAGAAGGACCCGGCCACTCTGTTCGCGGCGGTGCGGATGCTGGCCTCGGTACAGGCAGCAGCCCGTGCAGCCGCTGCCGACGGCGCCGCGCGCGCGGACGGCCCACCCAGACCGGCCGGCATTCGCATCGACCATATCGGCCGCGCGCTCGATTCGGAACTCGGCAAGCAGGCGCAGGCACTCGCCGCGGAGCACCCGGCCACCTACCGCTGGCTCGGCGGCCTCACGCACGAGCAGGCGCGGCGGCGCATCCAGGCCGCCCACGTGCTCGTGCACCCGAGCCGCATGGAGGGTGGCGCGCACGTGGTGATCGAGGCGCTGCGCAGCGGCACGCCGGTGCTCGCCTCGCGCATCGACGGCAACGTGGGGCTGCTCGGCGCCGACTACAGCGGCTACTTCGAGCCCGGCGACGCGCCGGGTCTCGCGCGGCTGGTCCAGCAATTGCGCCAGGACCCCGATATGCTCGGGCACTTGCGCCAGCAGGCCGCGCTGCGCGCGCAGCGCTTCGAGCCGGCGGCCGAGGCGGGTGCGCTGCGTGCGGTGATCGACCCGCTGCTTGCGGCCGCGTACGCACCGGCCCGCCCCTGAAAGGACCTCCACGATGAACGCCCCCGAACCCCTCGCCCCCACGGCCGAGCCGCGCCTGACCTCGCTTTCGCATGGCGGCGGCTGCGGCTGCAAGATCGCCCCGGGCGTGCTCTCGGAGATCCTCAAGGGCACCGCCGCGATGCCGATCCCGCCGGAGCTGCTGGTGGGCATCGAGACGGCCGACGACGCAGCCGTCTACCGGCTCAACGACGAGCAGGCGCTGATCGCCACCACCGACTTCTTCATGCCCATCGTCGACGACCCGTACGACTTCGGGCGCATTGCCGCCACCAACGCGATCAGCGACGTCTACGCGATGGGCGGCCGGCCGATCCTCGCGCTGGCCCTCGTGGGCATGCCGATCAACGTGCTGTCCACCGCCACCATCGGGCGAGTGCTCGAAGGCGGCGCCTCGGTGTGCCGCGCTGCGGGCATCCCTATCGCCGGCGGACACACCATCGACTCGGTGGAGGCCATCTACGGGCTCGTCGCGCTCGGCCTCGTGCACCCGGCACGCGTGCGGCGCAACGCCGATGCGCGGCCCGGTGACGTGCTGGTGCTCGGCAAGCCGCTGGGCGTGGGGGTGATGAGCGCGGCCCTGAAGAAGGGCGAACTCGGCGCCGACGGTTACGCCCGCATGATCGAGACGACCACGAAGCTCAACACCCCGGGGCCGGACCTGGCACAGCTCGACGGTGTGCACGCGCTCACCGACGTCACGGGCTTCGGCCTGGCCGGGCACGCGCTGGAGATGGCGCGCGGCGCGGGGCTGGCCGTGCACCTCGACTGGTCGGCCGTGCCGGTGCTGGCGGGCGTGCGCGCGCTGGCCGCCCAAGGCTACGTGACCGGTGCTTCAGGCCGCAACTGGGCCGGCTACGGCCACGACGTGAGCCTGCCCGCGGGCTTCGCCCCCGAGGACCAGGCGCTGCTGACGGACCCGCAGACCAGCGGCGGGCTGCTCGTGGCCTGCGAGCCGGGCTCGGTGCAGCAGGTACTGGCAATCTTCGCGCAGCACGGCTTCGGTGCTGCCGCGGTCGTCGGGCACTGCGAGGCGGCGGCCGGCGCTGCGGCACGGCTCGTCGTCTCCGGCTGAACCGGCTCGGCAACCGCGAGGTGCTCGTCGGCGGGCCCGCCCGGTGGCGCGGCACGGCGGCCGGCTCGCACACCCGCTGTAACCTTCGCGCGCGCTGCAGCGAACAGGTGCCATGGACGGTGCGGTCGACGCTTTCGAGGCCCGCCTGGCTGCACTGTGGCAACAGGCCCAGGCCGGTGATGAAGCCGCCTACCGCGAGGCCCTGGGCCGGATGGCCGGACGCTTGCGCGCCTATTTCAGGCGCCGCCTGACCGACCGCCCCGAAGACGTGGAGGATCTCGTGCAGGAAACCCTTCTTGCCTTGCACCTGCAGCGTGGCACGCATGAGCCCGGGCGGCCCGTGAGCCACTGGATGCATGCGATCGCCGGCTACAAGCTCGTGGACCACTGGCGCCGCCAGGGGCGGCGTGACGCGCGGCACGAGGCCGTCGAGGACGACGAGGATTGGCCGGCCAGCGAAGCCTCGCCCCACGAGGCGGCCAGCGCCCGCCGCGACCTGCGGCAGCTGCTGCTGCTGCTGCCGGTGGCCCAGCGCCGCGCGATCGAGCTCACCAAGCTGGAGGGGCTGTCGGTGGCCGAGGCCGCCCAGGAGACCGGGGCCAGCGAGGCGGCCATCAAGGTGCAGGTGCACCGCGGGCTGCAGCGTCTGGCGCAACGCGTGCGGCAGGCCGCGGGCAGGCATTGAAGCGGGGGGCGGCGATGCGCACCGATGAGCTGATCATCGCACTGGCCCGCGGGGCCGGTGTGGCGCCGCGCCCGGCCGGCTGGCGCAACCTGGGGCTGCCGCTGGCGGCGGGCACGGCTGTGGCCCTCGCATTGGCCGTCGGGCTCCTGGGGGCCGTGCCGGCGCGCGATTTCGCCACGGCCGCGCCCTGGATGAAGGTGGCCTACACGGGCGCGCTGGCCCTGGCGCTCGGGGTGGCAGCCTTCCGTGCCGGCCTGCCCGCAGCCAGCACGCGGCAGCCGCTGGTGGCTGCCGCCGCGGTGTGCGGGCTGATGGCGGCCACCGGCGCTGTCGCCTGGTGGGCCGCCGCCACGCCACAGGGGCGTGCCGCGGCCGTGCTGGGCGCCGACGGCAGCTGGGTGGGTTGTGCCCCGAAGGTGGCGCTGCTGGCGCTGCCGGCCTTTGCGGCGGCGGTGCTCGCGCTGCGTCGCCTCGCGCCGACGCGCCTGCGCGCGGCCGGCGCGCTGTGCGGCGGGGCGGCCGGCGCGTGTGGCGCGCTCGCCTACGCCTTCAGTTGCCCGGAGGCCTCGGCCGCCTACGTGGCGCTCTGGTACAGCGCGGGCATCGCCTTGTGCGCGCTCGCTGGTGCGCTCGCAGGGCCGCGGTTGCTGCGCTGGTGACCCCAGGCGGAAGATGAACCGGCACGGCCCCGGCCTCACGCTGTAACCCCCGAGCCCTGCGCAGCGAATGGCAGAGTTCGACACGGCGGCCACGTTGCCCCCTCCGTTGCCCACCTTGCCCACCTTGCCCCTTCAGAAAGGACCCTCGCGATGACTGCATCCCCCTTCGGCCTCAAGACCCTGGCTCGCACCCTGGTGGCAGCCGCCTTCGCACTCGGCGCCACGCTCGCCCAGGCCCTGGAGGTCAAGCCCTATTCGGCCGAGGAGCTGTCGGCCGCGCAGGCCGCGGGCAAGCCGGTGGCCGTGCACTTCCACGCCGAGTGGTGCGGCACCTGCAAGCAACAGGAACGGGCCATCGCCCAGCTCAAGGGCGAAAGCGGCCTGGACGTGCTGCTGCTGGTGGCCGACTACGACAAGGAAAAGGATCTGCGCCGCGCGATGAAGGTGCGCAGCCAGTCGACGATGGTCGTCTTCCGTGGCAAGGACGAGCGCGCACGGCTGGGTGGCGACACCGACCCGGCCAAGTTCCGCCAGGCGCTGCGCGCGGCGCTGTGAACCCTGGCTCGCGCACCCGATGTCCTTGAGCCTTTCGCTGCCGCAAGCCGCCCTCAGCCTGGCTGCGGGCAGCCTCACCACGCTCAGCCCGTGCGTGTTCCCGCTGCTGCCGCTGGTGCTGGGCGGTGCGCTGCAATCGCACCGGCTGGCGCCGGTGGCCATGGGCCTGGGCATGGCGTTGTCCTTTGCCGGCATCGGCGTGCTCGTGGGCCTGGCCGGCCCCGCGCTCGGCCTGGACGGCGACATCGTGCGCCTGTTCGGGGGCTGGCTGCTCGTGGGCTTTGCGGCGGTGATGCTCGTGCCCGCGTGGAGCGAGCGCTTCACGCAGTGGATGACCCCGCTGGCCAGCGGCGCGCAGGCTGCCTCGGCGCGGTTCGCGGGCGGCTCGCTCGCGAGCGCGCTCGGGCTGGGCGCGGTGCTCGGGCTCGTGTGGAGCCCGTGCTCGGGGCCGCTTCTGGCCTCCGCGCTCACGCTCGTGGCCAGCGAGGGCGGCGGCGTGCGCGGCGGGGTGATCCTCGGGCTCTTCGGGCTCGGTGCGGCCGTGCCGCTGGTGGCGGTGGCCTACGCCTCGCGGGCCGGCTTCAGCCGGGCCCGCGGCTGGGTGCTCGGCCGCATCGGACGCATCAAGACCACCTTCGCCGTGATCCTCGGCGCGATGGGCGTGGCCATCCTCACGGGCGGGGACAAGTGGCTCGAAGCACGCGTGAACGCGCTGCTGCCCGAGGGCTGGTTGCGCTTGACGGTACTCTTCTGACCCGAGCCGAGCCGCGTGGGCAACCCCGCGCGGCTCGAGCCAGCCGACCCGAACGCACCCGCGTGCCCTCTCCTTGAACCTGCCGGACCCCGCGCGCCAGGCCAACCTGCTGGGCATCCGCCTGATGACGGCGGCCATGGCCTGCTTCATCGTCAACGACACGCTGGTGAAGGTGGCGAGCGCGTGGCTGCCTGCCGGGCAGCTCATCTTCCTGCGGGGCGTGATGGCCACCGCGCTCGTGCTCGCAGCCGTGCGCGCCACGGGCACCGCGCTGGCTCCGCTGCGCCGGGGCGGGCGCTGGGTGGCGGTGCGTGCGAGCCTGGACGCGCTGGCCACCTTCGCCTACCTGGTGTCGCTGTTTCACCTGCCGCTTGGCAACGCCACGGCCATCAACATGGCCTCGCCGCTGGTCATCACGCTGGTCGCCGTACTGGTGCTCGGCGAGCGCGTCGGTGCCGTGCGCTGGGCGGTGATCGGGCTCGGTTTCGCAGGCGTGCTGATGGTGGTGCAGCCGGGCATGGCCGGGTTCAACGCCTACGCGTGGCTGTGCCTGCTCGGCACCGTGCTGCATGCGCTGCGCGACCTCGTCACGCGCCACATCCCGCCGGCAGTGCCCTCGCTGGGCGTGACGCTGGCGACCTCGGTGGCCGTCACCACGCTGGCCGGCGTGGTGTCGCTGTTTCAGGGATGGACGGTGGTGGATGGCCGCTCGCTGGCCGTGCTCGCCGCGGCAGCGGTCTTCCTCGCCTCGGGCTACCACCTCGTGATCCGAGCCACCCGCGTGGGCGAGCTGTCGGTGGTGGCGCCCTTTCGCTACAGCGGCTTGCTGATGGCGGTGATGGCGGGCGGGATCGTCTGGGGCGAGGTACCCAACGCGCTTGCCTGGGCCGGCATTGCCGGCATCGTCGGCTCGGGGCTGTACCTGCTGCGCCACCCGAGAGGCTGAGCCAGCCGGCGCGCGCGCCCGTCGCTGGCGTCGCTGGCACTGGCACTGGCACGGGCTGACCCCCGAAGGGCCAGCCGTTCACTCCGACGGTGCCGTTGCGGGCTCGGCCGCCAGCTGCTCGCGCAGACGCCTCAAGCGCTCGCGCGGGCTCTCGCGCACGCCGCCCTCGCCTTCGCCCAGGCGCATCTCGGCGATGAAGCGGCTGGGCACGCCGGCCACCCAGTCGCGCCCACGCTTGCGCCGGCGCAACGTGGAGACGGCGAGCGTCTTGCGCGCGCGCGTGATGCCCACGTACATGAGACGCCGCTCTTCCTGCAGCCGCTCGGGCGTGATCTCCTCCTCGCCGCCCGTGGAGGGCAGCATGCCTTCGTTCACGCCGGCCAGCACCACGTGCGGCCACTCCAGACCCTTGGCCGCGTGCAGCGTGGAAAGGGTGACCACGTCCTGCTCCTGGCCGCGCTCGGCCAGGCTCAGGATCACGCTGATGGTCTGGGCGACCTGCAGCACGCTGTGGCGCTCGGTCTCGAAGGTGCCGCCTTCCTGCGTGAGCTGGCCGCCGCAGCGCCGCGCAATCCAGTCCACGAAATCGAGCACGTTGCTCCAGCGTGCCGCCGCGAGCTTCTCGCTGTCCTCGTTGTCGAAGAGGTGCTGCTCGTAGCCGATGGCCTTCAGCCACTCCAGCAGGAAGGCGCGCGCGGCCTCCTCGCCCTCGGTGTGTCGGGCGCGGTGCTCGAGCGCATTCACCTCGCGCCCGAACTCGTGCAGCGCGTGCAGCGCCTTGTCGCGCAGCACCGTGGACAGGCTCGGCGAGAAGAGCGCCTCGAAGAGGCTCGTCTTCCAGCGCCCCGCGAACTCGCCGAGGGTGGCCAGCGTCTGGTGGCCGATGCCACGCTTGGGCGTGGTGACGGCGCGCAGGAAGGCAGGGTCGTCGTCGGCGTTGACGAGCAGGCGCAGCCACGCGCACAGGTCGCGGATCTCGGCGCGGTCGAAGAAGCTCTGGCCGCCGGAGACCTTGTAGGGAATCTGCGCGGCGCGCAGCTTCTGCTCGAAGACCTTGGCCTGGTGGTTGGCGCGGTAGAGCACCGCGAAGTCGGCCCAGTTCGGAGCTGCGCCGCTCGTGCGCAGCGCGCGCAGCCGCGCCACCGCGCGCTCGGCCTCGTGTTCCTCGCCGTCGCACTCGACGAGCGCGATGGGCTCGCCCTCGCCGAGCTCGCTCCACAGCTTCTTCTCGAAGAGCTTGGGGTTGGCCGCGATCACGTGGTTGGCCGCGCGCAGGATGGCCCCGGTGGAGCGGTAGTTCTGCTCGAGCGCGATCACCTGCAGGCGCGGGTAGTCCTGCGGCAGCCGGCGCAGGTTCTCGATGGTCGCGCCGCGCCAGCCGTAGATGCTCTGGTCGTCGTCGCCGACCGCCGTGAAGAGGCCGTCGGGCCCGACGAGCGCCTTGAGCAGCTCGTACTGCACGGCGTTCGTGTCCTGCACCTCGTCCACCAGCACGTGGCCGAAGGCGTCGCGCCACTTCGCGCGCGCGGCCTCGTCGCGCTGCAGCAGCGCCAGCGGCAGCCCGATCAGGTCGTCGAAGTCCACCGCCTGGTACGCGAGCAGCCGCTCGGCGTAGCGCTGCATCACGCGGGCGGCCGTCTGCTCGTGCTCGTCGCGCGCGGCCGCAAGCGCCTGCTGCGCGTCCAGGCCCTGGTTCTTCCACAGGCTGATCTGAGACTGCCAGCCACGCGCGAGCCGCGCATCGGTGGTGCCGCCCGCATCGCGCAGCACCCCGAGCACGTCGTCGGCGTCGAGGATCGAGAAGTTCTCCTTCAGCCCGATG
Source organism: Pseudomonadota bacterium (assembly GCA_039798945.1). Lineage (GTDB taxonomy): Bacteria > Pseudomonadota > Gammaproteobacteria > Burkholderiales > Burkholderiaceae_C > Rubrivivax. Next base: position 14,064 of record JBDKFA010000216.1, on the reverse strand, counting down.
CGCGTGCCGTCGGCGCGCAGCATGCGCACCCCGAGGGCGTGAAAGGTGCACACCACGAGGCCCTTGGCCGCGCGCGGGCCCACGAGCGCACGCGCGCGCTCGCGCATCTCCGCGGCGGCCTTGTTCGTGAAGGTGATGGCCGCCACCCGCTCGGGCTCGAGGCCGGTGTCGAGCAGCTTGGCGATCTTGTGCACGATCACCCGCGTCTTGCCCGAGCCGGCTCCCGCCAGCACGAGGCAGGGCCCGTGCAGGTGGTGGACGGCGCGGCTTTGCGCGGGGTTCAGGCCTGCGGGAGGAGGGCTCATCGTTGCGGCCATGATAGCGAGGCCTTGCGCCCCGCTGGGCCGCGGCCACGCAGGATCAGGCGGTGTCGGTCTGCGCGCCGGCGCCTTGGCGCAGCGCCCGTCGCGCGAGCAGGTCCTGCACCTCGTCGCGCATGGCCTGCACCAGGCTGAGCCGTTCGGCCTGCACGGGCAGGCCACCCGGCTCGGGGTGATCGGCGTAGACCATCCCGATGCAGCCCTTGTCACCCTGCAGCGGCAGCAGCAGGATGCATCGCGTGGCCAGGTGCAGGCGGTACCACTGCGGCAGGCCGCGCCAGGTGGCGGGCTTGGACGCGTCCTCGATCAGCGTGTCCAGCCCCTTGGCGCAAGCCAGGCCGAAGAGATCGTGGGCCCCTGCGGCATCGACCGTGAAGTGGGCGAGCAGCCGCGGCATGCCCGCACCCACGCCGAGGCGCCCCCGCAGGTGCGCGCTGACGGGGTCGCGCAGGCAGATCACCACGCGCTGCGCCCCGAGGGCCTGGGCCATGACCGCCATCAGCGTCTGCAGGGCCTCGCCGGCCGTGCAGCCCGAGGCGATCGCCTCGCGCAACTGCTGCGCGCCGCGGGCGAGGGCAGCGCTGGCGTCGGCTGGCGTGACGCTTCCGCGCGGCGTGCCGCGTCGCGCGCCGCCTGCCTCCGTTGCCGCAGGGGGCGTGGCCACGGGCACGGCGAGCATGCGCTTCAGCCCCCCGGCCATCGCGAAGGCCGGCCAGCCCGGCGCCGACGTACCCGGCCGCTCCTTGGCCGACGCTGCGCGGGCCGAAGCACGGCTGCCCGTGCCGCTTTCGGCGAGGTGGGTGACCACGGCCAGGTCGTTCCACTGGCGCTCCACGCGCTGCAGCAGCGCCTGGAAGGGCTTGGGGTCCTCGCCCAGGTAGACCTTCCAGCGCGCCTGGAAGGCCACGAGCGCATCGGGCAGGGACGAAGACGGGGTCTGGACGATCACGTCGGCCAGCTGATTGGCCAGCGAAGCCACCAGGCGCACGCGGTCGTCCCCGGGCTGGGCTGCGCGGTAGTCCTCGGGCGCCATCGGCAGCAGCGCGCGCAGCATCGAGGCGGGCCAACCCCACAGCCGCGCCACCTCGACGCCGATCTGCGCGTACGACAGGCCCAGGCGCAGCGCGGCATGCCGCTCCTCGGCCTGGGTCAGGGGGCCCTGGCGGGCTGCCGCATCGTCGGCCGCACCGGCCCCGGTCAACAGGTCCTGACGCGCCGCAGCCTCCACGTGCTGCGCGTCGTCCGGAAAGTGCATCCACATCAGCAGCCGGCCGAGGTTCTGGAACATGCCGGCCAGGTAAACGGCCTCGCCTTCCTTCACCGACGGATGGAACTCGTGGGCCGCCAGCGCCGCGAGCAGCGCGCGGGCGAATTCCGCCTGCACGCGCGTGCCGCGCATGCCCGCAGGCAGGCGGTCGAAGAGCTTGAGCGAGGCCGCCAGCCGCCCGGTCGCCTCCACGCCCATCACGGCCACGGCGCGCGTCACGGAGTCGACTTCGGCACCGCCGGCGCTGCGGTAGAAGGCCGCGTTGATGACGCGCAGCAGCTTGCCCGACAGCGCGACGTCCTGGAGGATCTCGTCGGACAGCGCCCGCAGGTGTGCCCGTTCGCTGCGGGTGACCTTCTGCACGGCGCGCACCGATTCGCGCAGCGAGGGGAACTCCGGACTGGCCGAAAGCCGGCCGAGCAAAGCCCGCAGCCGGGCCTCGCGCTCGGGCGCGCCCTCGAGGGTGGGGCCGGGTTCGGCCGCCGCAGCCACCCCTTCGCCAGGGGCGGGAGGCTCTGCCGTGGGGGATGTGTCCATGGGTCGTGGGCGGCGCAGGCAGCCGTCGCTCGACCATATCGGCACACCTGGGCACAAGCCAACCCGCCTGTGCCGCACGCAAGGCCGCAGCGTGCGCAAAACCGCACGCCGGCCGGGGGCGATACCTTTCGTTACCAGCCCGGGCGGGCGCGCAGCAGGCTCACGGGACCCGCCTGCGCGCTACGCGCTCATGGCTCGGCCCGGCACAGGCAGTGCGCGAAGACCGGGGCAGGCGCGCCGGCGCGCAGCGCCTGTGCAAACCAGGCCAGTTCCTCGCCCGCGCCGCCGGCCGCCAGCGCGGCGGCGGAGGACGGCGCGGGTGCGATGCCCGGCCATGCGGCTGCCGCCCCGGCGTGCTCGGCCGGCAGCAGCAGCGCCCAGGCGCGGGCAACTTCCACGCCCCACTCGCGCCCGAAGGCATGTGCGGCGGCCTGCAGCACGCGCGTCTCCAGCAGCGAGGCCAGTTGCTGAAGCCGCCCGGGCTCGCGCTCCATCCAGCGCGTGGGTGCCTCCGCCTCGAGCTTGGCCAGCGCCGCGGCGTGCTGCACCGCGTCGCGCAGGGAGCCCGTGCGGTCCACGAGGCCGCGCTCGAGCGCTTGCTCGCCCGTCCACACCCGGCCCTGCGCCACCTCGTCGATCTTCTCGGGCGTGCTCTTGCGCGCGGCGGCCACGCGGGCGAGGAAATCGGTGTAGATGTGACCCACCGAGGCCTGCACCAACTCCTGGAAGCGCGGGTCGAGCGCGCGGCGCGGGTCGTAGGCGGTGGCCAGCCACGTGGTCGAGTGGCCGCCGGTGCGCACCGAGAGCTTGTCCATCAGGGCCGGTGCGGTGGGCAGCATGCCGAAGACGCCGATGGAGCCGGTGATGGTGGCCGCATCGGCGATGACCTGGTCAGCCGCCATCGAGATCCAGTAGCCGCCAGAGGCGGCGACGTCGCCCATCGAGACCACCACCGGCTTGCCCGCGCTGCGGGTGAGCTCGAGCTCGCGGCGCACGAGCTCGGAGCCGAAGGCGCTGCCCCCGGGTGAGTCCACGCGCAGCACCAGCGCCTTCACGCCCGCATCCTCGCGGGCCTTGCGGATGAGCTCGGCCGTGGAGCGCCCGCCGATGCGTCCCGGGGGCGCGAAGCCGTCGCTGATCTCGCCCTCGGCCACCACGATGCCCACCGCATCGCCCTGGGTGGACGGCTTCACGTGGGCCAGGTAGTCGGCCAGGCGCACCTGGCGGAAGGTCTTGGCCTGCTCGTCGGCAGCGCCACGCTCGAGCATCAGCGCGCGCAGCTCGTCGCGCGTCTTCAGGGCGTCCACCAGCTTGAGCTGCAGCGCCAGGCGCGCGCCGTCGCCGCCGACCGCCTTCAGGTTGCCAGGCAGCGCATCGATGGCGCGCATCACCGCACCGGGCTCGAGCTTGCGCGCACGCTCCACGCCGGCCGTGTACTGCGCCCACAGCGCGTCGTAGAGGTAAGCCTCCGACTCGAGCGTCTCCTTGGAGGGGGCGTTGGCGAAGTAGGGTTCGGCGGCGTTCTTGTAGCGGCCCACGCGCACGACGTTGGCGCTCACGCCCAGCCGATCCAGCGCATCGCGGTAGTAGTTGCGCAGCCGCCCGTAGCCCTCGACCATCACGCCGCCCATCGGGTGCAGGTAGACCTCGTTGGCATGCGCGGCCAGGTAGTACTGGCGCTGGTCGTAGGACGATCCCCAGGCGACCACCTGCTTGCCCGCGGCCTTCACGCGCTCGATGGCCGTCGCCACCTCGCGCAGCGTGGGCAGCCCTGCTCCCGCGAAGTCATCGAGCACGAGCAGCACGCGCTCGATGGCCGCGTCGCGCGCCGCCCAGTCGAGCGCGCCCACCACGTCGCGCAGCCGCGTCTGCGTGTCCTCCTCGCCCGACAGGCGGCGCAACGCCGCGTCGCGCGTGCCCCCGGGCGTCTGCTCGACGATCGGGCCCTTGATGTCGAGCACGAGCACCGTGCGCTCGGGCAACCGCTTCGGCCCGCCCGACAGCGCGGCGACGACGATGGCCACGATCACGGCGAGAAAGAGCAGGTTCAGCACGATGCGGCGCGTACCGTCCAGCGCCCACCACAGGCCGCCAAGCACGGTGCGCACGATTCCGCGAGGGGGGGTGTTCATCCAGGGGGTCTCCCAAATCAGCCGGCATTGTGGCGCCCCGCCGGGCGCGCCCGCACAGGCTTGCGACAATCCTCGGCTCCATGCAGGCGATCCTGGCCGTCACGGTTCCCTTCTTCGCGCTCGTGCTGTGCGGCTGGCTGGCTGCGCGCCAGCGCGTGCTGCCCGAGTCGGCGATTCCAGGCCTGAACGCCTTTGTGCTGTATTTCGCGTTGCCGTGCATGCTTTTTCGCTTCGGCATGAACACGCCGCTCATCGAGCTGCTCAACCCGGCCGTGCTCGCGGTGTACCTGCTGTGCGCGCTCGTGGTCGTGTTCTTCACCGTGGCCGTCACGCTCGGCGAGCGGGTGCACCTGAAGGACGCCGCCTTCGGAGCGCTGGTGGCGGCCTTCCCGAACTCGGGCTTCATGGGCGTGCCGCTGCTCGTGGCGCTGCTCGGCCCGCAGGCGGCCGGGGTGATCATCTGCACGGTGCTGGCCGACATGTTCGTGACGAGCTCGCTGTGCATCGCGCTCGCACAGGCGCACGATGCGTCGGGTCAGGGCGCGCGGGAGGCGGCGCTGAAGGCGCTGCGCGGGGCGCTGAGCAACCCGCTGCCGTGGGCGATCACGCTCGGCGCGGCCGCCTCCGTGTCGGGGTTCCGCCTCTCGGGCCCGCCGGAGGTGGTCGTGCGCATGCTGGCCGAGTCGGCCACGCCGGTGGCGCTCTTCACGATCGGGGCGGTGCTGTGGCGCGCCGGGCAGCACGCGCACACGCGCACGCCAGTGGCGCAGTACCTGCCGGTGGCGGCGATCAAGCTGCTGGTCCACCCGCTGCTGGTGCTGGCGGTGGGGGCCGCCGCGCGGGCGTCGGGCGCGCCGCTGTCGGGCTTTCAGCTGCTCGTGCTCACGCTCACGGCCGCGCTGCCGAGCGCGAGCAACGTCTCGCTGCTGGCCGAGCGCTTCCAGGCCGACAACGGGCGCGTGGCACGCATCATCCTGGCGAGCACCGTGGGCGCCTTCGTGAGCTTCACCGTGGCAGCCTGGCTGCTGGGGGTGCGGCCGGGCGGCTGAGGCAGCTGAGGCGGGTGGTGCAGGACGCGCAGGGTCAGGCGGTCGCAGCCGGCTCGCACGCGGCACGCGGCCCGTCCCCCGTCACCCGTCACCTTCAAATCGCCTGCGGATCCACGTCCACGGCCCAGCGCAGCACGCCGCGGTGGGCCGCGCGCAGCGTGTGCACGCCCGGCAGCCAGGCCGCCAGGAAGCCCTGCAGCCCCGGGCGCGAGGCCCCCTCCACCAGCATCTGCACGCGCTCCACGTCGGCCACGCGAGCCACGGGTGGCGGCACCGGCGCGTAGACGGCCACACCCGCCCCCTCGGGCAAGGCGCGGGCCGCCTCGGCGGCGGCGTGCAGGAAGTCGGTGGCGGCCTGTACCGTGCGCGCCTCCGCGCGCAGCAGCGCCAGGTGCGAGAAGGGCGGCAGCCCCGCGGTGCGGCGCTCCTCCAGCTGACGCTCGGCAAATGCCGCGTAGTCGTAGCTGCGCAGCGCCTGGAACACCGGGTGCGCCGGGTGCCAGGTCTGCACCCACATCTGGCTGCCGGCCGCCGCCGCGGCGTCGCGCCCGGCGCGGCCCGCAGCCTGCATCAGCAGCGCGAAGAGCCGCTCCGGGGCACGGAAGTCGCTGGCAAAGAGCGCGCCGTCCGGGTTCACCGCTGCCACCAGCGTCATGCGTCGGAAGTCGTGGCCCTTGGTGACCATCTGGGTGCCCACGAGCACGTCGACCTCCCCGGCGTGCACGGCGGCCAGTTGCGCCTCGAGCGAGCCTGACGCGCGCGTGGAGTCGGCATCGATGCGCGCGATGCGCGCGCCGGGCAAGAGGGCTTGCAGCTGTTCCTCGAGCTTTTCGGTGCCGCGCCCGACCGGGGCGAGGTCGAGGTTGCCGCACTCCGGGCACGCGCGCGGCACGGGTTCGGCCAGCCCGCAGTGGTGGCAGCGCAGCGTGCGGTCGGCCTTGTGGAACACGCGCCAGGCGCTGCAGTGCGGGCACTGGCTCTTCCACGCGCAAGCACCGCAGTGCAGCACCGGCGCGTAGCCGCGGCGGTTGAGCAGCAGCAGGCTTTGCTCACCGCGCGCGATGCGCCCCTGGATGGCCTGCTGCAGCTCGGGGGCGAGCACGGGCGGCGCGGCCCCCGCGGCCGGGCGCGGCAGCCGCCCCATGTCGAGCACGCGCAGCTGCGGCATCGCTCCACCCCCGATGCGCGAGGGCATGGCCAGGCGCTGCCAGCGCCCCTGGCGGCAGCGCTGCCAGGCCTCCAGCGAAGGCGTGGCCGAGCCGAGCACCACCGGCACCTGCTCCAGGCGCGCGCGCACGACGGCCAGGTCGCGCGCCGAGTACCGCGCGCCCTCCTGCTGCTTGAAGGACGGGTCGTGCTCCTCGTCGACGATGACGAGCCCGGGACGCGGCAACGGCGTGAAGACGGCCAGCCGCGTGCCGAGCACGATGTCGGCGTGCCCCAGGTGCGCGAGCAGCCACGCCCGCAGCCGCTGCGCGGGCGTGAGGGCGCTGTGCTGGGCCACGAGCACACGCCCCGGGAAACGCTCGCGCAGGCGGCGCTCGAGCTGTGGCGTGAGGTTGATCTCGGGCACGAGCATCAGCACCTGGCGCCCGGCGTCCAGCGCCTGCTCGGCCGCACGCAGGTAGACCTCGGTCTTGCCGCTGCCCGTGGCGCCGTGCAGCAGCGCCGGGCGCAGGGGGTCGGCCTGCCAGGCGGCGAGAGCCGCCTGCTGCTCGGCGCTGGGCTGCGGGCGCTCGGCCGGACCGGCGGCCTGCGCCGCCTCCACACCCGGGCCGAGCTTGAGCCGCGCCACGCGCCGCGCCACCTGCGCGCCGTCCAGTCGGCGCAGCTCCGGCGGCAGGATGGACAACGCGAGCTCGCCCACGCTGCGCTGGTAGTAGCCGGCGGCAAAGGCCACCAGCTGCTGCCAGGCCTCGGGCAGCGGTGGCAAGGCCTGCATGACTTCGGCCACCGGCTTGAGCACCCGGTCGGGCTGCGCACCGGGGCCCCAGACCACGCCGGTCACCGTGCGTGCGCCCAGCGGCACGCGCACCAGCGTGCCGACGGCCAGGGCCCGCGGGTGCAGGTAATCCAGCACGCTGCCCAGCGCCGCGTGCCGCGGTGTCTCGACGGCCACCTTCAGCACCGAAAGATCTTGAGGAAGTGCAGCCAAGTCGTTGATATTCAGAGGCTTTTCCGTTTTCCACGAAAGCTGTGGATAACTTTGTGGGAAAAGCGGTGCGGCCGGCCGGAAAGCCTTGATTTTCGGGCCTTCCCGCTAGCTTGCACGATTTCGCAGCAGGCTTGCGACCCCTTATGAATCAACAACTTAGCGAATCCCCCTGGAAACACCCGATGCGCAGGCACAAGCCCGAGGGTGCGTCAGCGCAAACGCCAGAAATGGGGATAAGTCAAGCCCTGAGCGCTCACTCACGCGCCCAGGCACGCCTCACCGGGGCTGGCGCAGCAAGCGCCCATGGCGGTGCACCGCCTCGACGAGGGCGTGCACGTGGTCGGGCGGCGTGAAGCGGCTGATGCCGTGGCCGAGGTTGAACACGTGCCCCCCCCAGGTGCCGTCGGCGCGCTGGGGCGCACCGAAGCTGTCGAGCACCGCGCAGGCCTCGCGCGCGATCGCCTCCGGCGGGGCGAAGAGCACGTTCGGGTCGAGGTTGCCTTGCAGCGCGACGCGGTCGGCGAGCTGCGCGCGTGCCTGGCCCAGGTTCACGGTCCAGTCCACCCCGACCACATCGGCGCCGCAGCCGGCGATCTGCGCCAGCCAGGGCCCGCCGCCCTTGGTGAAGACGATGCACGGCACCGGCTTGCCGTCCTTCTCGCGCTGCAGCGCGGCCACGACCTGCGCCGTGTAGCGCAGGCTGAAGCGCTGGAAGGCGCCGTCGGCGAGCACCCCGCCCCAGCTGTCGAAGACCATCACGGCCTGCGCCCCGGCGTCGATCTGCGCATTCAGGTACGCGGCCACCGCCTGAGCGTTGATGTCGAGCACCCGCTCCATCAGGTCCGGCCGCGCGTAGAGCATCGTCTTGACGAGCCGGTAGTCGTCCGAGCCGCCGCCTTCGACCATGTAGCAGGCGAGCGTCCACGGGCTGCCGGAAAACCCGATCAGCGGCACCCGGCCGTCGAGCGCGCGGCGGATCGAGGTCACGGCATCGAACACGTAGCGCAGCCGCTCGAGGTCGGGCACGCGCAGCGCAGCCACCGCCGCCTCGTCGCGCACCACGCGCTCGAAGCGCGGCCCCTCGCCCTCGGAAAACGACAGGCCCAGGCCCATCGCGTCGGGCACGGTGAGGATGTCGGAAAACAGGATCGCCGCGTCCAGCGCGTAGCGCTCGAGCGGCTGCAGGGTGACCTCGGTGGCGAACTGCGGGCTCGTGGCCAGCCCCATGAAGCTGCCGGCCTGCGCGCGCGTGGCGCGGTACTCGGGCAGGTAGCGCCCGGCCTGGCGCATCAGCCACACGGGGGTGGTCTCGGTGGGCTGGCGCAGGCAGGCACGCAGGAAGGTGTCGTTGCGCAGCGGGGCGAACGAGGACGACGGGGCGGCGGCGGGGGCGGAAGGTATGGCGCTCATCGCACCATTATCGAGGAGTGTCAGGCGGCGTGGACACTTTTGTGTCGGCGGAGGTCCGAGCAGCCAAGGCCAGGTCGGCTTCGTGCTGCGTGCGGAACACCTCACCCGTGAGCCAGTCGCGCAGGTCGGCGGCGTGCAGCCGGTCGGCCACCGGCCCCTTCAACTCGGACAGGTGCAGCCGGATGCCGCGCGCCGCGAGCTCGGTGGCCAACTGGCGCAGCGCCTCCAGCCCCGTGAAGTCGATGCCGTTGACCCCCGGCATCATCAGCACCACCTCGCGCAAGCCCGGGCGCGCCAGCGCCTGCTCGAGCAGCGTCTCGGCCAGCCAGCGCGAATTGGTGAAGACCAGGCTCTCGTCGATGCGCACGGCCAGCACCTGCGGCCGGGTCTGCACCGCAAAGCGCCGCACGTTGCGGAACACCTCGGTGCCGGGCAGCCGCCCGACCTCGGCCCAGTGCGGGCGGGCAGTGTTCCTCAGCAGCAGCGCCACGGCCGCCACCACCCCCGCCAGCAGCGCGGGCTCCACGCCCGCGAACACAGTGAGCACGGCCACGCCGAGCATCAGCGCGAACTCGGTCCGCGCGTACCGCCAGGCCAGGCGGAACGGGCTCATGTCGAGCAGGCCGAGCACGGCCACGACGATGGTGGCGGCCAGCACCGCCTTGGGCAGCAGGCTCAGCGCGTCGCCGAGCAGCGCCACCACGAGGGCCAGGCCGCAGGCCGTCCACACGCCGGCCATGCGCGTGCGCGCGCCCGCGTCGAAGGCGACGATGCTGCGCGCAAAGCCTCCCGTCACCGGCATGCCGCCCGAGACAGCCGCCGCGCCATTGGCGGCGGCCAGGCCCAGCAGCTCACGCCGGGCGCGTATGCGCTCGCCGCGGCGCGCCGCCAGCGCCTCCGCCACGGCCAGGCTCTCCACGTAGGCCACCAGGCCCAGCAGCACCGCCGGGCCGGCCAGCGCCCACCACACGTCCAGCGGCGCGTGCCACGGCGGCGCGACGCCCAGGCCGTCGGCCAGGTCGATGCGCCCGGCGAGCGCGACCCCCGCGCGCCAGCCCATGGGCGCCGCAGCGATCCAGGCGATGGCGCCCGCGACGATGAACATCGGGGCCACGCGGGCGAGCAGCTGGGCCGTGCGCACCGACAGCCCCACGCTGCGGCCCAGCCGCGCGCCGTAGCGGCGCACCGCCAGCAGCAGCCCGAGCGCGGCGAGCCCCACGGCCGCCGTGGGCGCGTGCGGGGCGAGCGCCGTCCATCCCTTGGCAGCGACAGCCGCCGCGGCCGACTGCACGAGCTCGGTGGCAGTGTGCCCGCGCACGCCCAATCCCAGCAGCGCGGGCAACTGGCCCAGCGCGATCACCACCACCGCACCCGTGACGAAGCCGTGCAGCACGGGCGCGCCGAGCAGCGCGGCCAGCACGTCCAGCCGCAGCAGCGCCGCGAGCCCGAACACGGCGGCCATCAGCGCGGCCAGCACCACGGCGGCCAGCGCCGGCGCGACCCCATGCGCAGCGGCCACCGGCGCGACGGCCTGCGCCGTCATCATCGCAATCACCGCCACCGGGCCCACGGCGAGCGTCGTGCTCGAGCCGAAGGCTGCGTAGGCGAGCACAGGCAGGAGGCTCGCCATCACCCCCACCACCGGCGGCAGCCCCGCCAGGAGCGCGTAGGCGAGGCTTTGCGGCACGAGCAGCACCGTGACCACCGCGGCGGCCACGAGGTCGTCGCCCAGCGGCCCGACCCGGTAGCTGCGCCAGCGCGCCGCCCAGCCCATGCGGCTAGAGGGCATCCACCGGCAGCTTCAGGTAGCGCGTGCCGTTGTCCTCGGGCGGGGGAAGCTCGCCCGCGCAGGCGTTGACCTGCACGGCCGGCAGCATCAGCACCGGCATCGACAGCGTGCGGTCGCGCGCGGTGCGCATCGCCACGAAGGCCTCCTCGGACACACCCTCGTGCACGTGGATGTTGGCCGCGCGCTCCGCAGCCACCGTCGTCTCCCACTTCGCCTCGCGCCCGCCGGGCAGGTAGTCGTGGCACAGGTGAAGCCGCGTGTCGGGCGGCAGCGCGAGCACGCGCCGGATCGAGCGGTAGAGCGTGGCCGCATCCCCGCCGGGGAAGTCGCAGCGCGCGGTGCCGTAGTCGGGCATGAAGAGCGTGTCGCCCACGAAGGCATGGCCACCGACCACGTAGGTCACGCACGCGGGCGTATGGCCGGGGGTGTGCAGCACCCGCACCTGCAGCTCACCCACCGCGAACACCTGCCCGTCCTCGAAGAGCTCGTCGAAGGGCTTGCCGTCGGTGGGAATCCACGGCGCATTGAAGAGCTTGCGAAACACCGCCTGCACGTCGCGGATGTGCGTCCCGATGCCGATGCGCCCGCCCACGCGCGCCTTCAGCCACGGCGCAGCCGAGAAGTGGTCGGCGTGCGCATGCGTCTCCAGGTGCCACTGCACCTGCAAGCCCTCGGCCTGCACGTAGGCGAGCACGCGCTCGGCCGAGGCCGTCCCGGTGCGGCCGGACTTCGGGTCGAAGTCGAGCACGCTGTCGACGATGGCAGCCGCACGCGTGCGCGGGCAGCTCAGCACGTGCGTGGCCGTGCAGGTGTCGGGGTCGAAGAAGCTGTGGATGCCGGGCTGGTCCATGGGTCGGGTGCTGAGCAGGCGGAAAGGGGGGGAGGCTGGCATGCAGTATATAAGCGATGACTGATAGAATACATCCCTTCTTGCAGGAGACCGCTCCCATGACCCTCGACTGGAACGCCTTCACCCCTGTTCACGCCCTGGTGGGCGGCGTGCTCATCGGCCTGGCCTCGGCGCTGTTCGTGCTCGGCAACGGGCGCATCGCCGGCATTGCCGGCATCGTCGCCAGCCCGCTGCGCGCGCTCGTGGCCGGCCGCCGCCTCGCACCGGAGCGCACGCGGCTGCTCTTCCTGCTCGGGCTCGTGCTCGCGCCCTGGGCGTGGCGGCTCGTCGCGCCGCTGCCGGCCGGGCCGGTGGACGTGAGCCTGGGCATGGTGGCCGTCGCCGGCCTGCTCGTGGGTGTGGGCGTGCGCATGGGCAACGGCTGCACGAGCGGCCACGGCGTGTGCGGGCTGAGTCGGCTGTCGCTGCGCTCGCTCGTGAACGTGCTCGCCTTCATGGGCGCGGGCTTTGCCAGCGTGTACGTGCTGCGGCACGTGCTGGGCTGAGGCGCTGCACCCACCGGCGCCCCACCCGCGTACACACACACCACTCGACCTCCACCGGAGCACACGACATGGGCAATCTGATCGCCGCGGCCAGCGGCCTCGTCTTCGGCCTCGGGCTGATCGCCGCGGGCATGACGCAACCCCTGAAGGTCAAGGGTTTCCTGGACCTCTTCGGCGCCTGGGACCCGAGCCTCGCGCTGGTGATGGGCGGGGCCATCGCCGTCGGACTCTTCGCCTTCGCGCGCGCCAAGCGCCGCTCGCGCTCCTGGACGGGCGAGGCGATGGAGCTGCCCACGAGCCAGGTCATCGACACGCGGCTCGTCGTGGGCGGCCTGCTCTTCGGCGCGGGCTGGGGCCTGGCGGGCTACTGCCCGGGGCCGGCCATCGTCGCGGCCGGCAGCGGTGCCCTCAGCGGCGGGGTCTTCCTCGTCGCGATGCTCGCGGGCATGCTCGCACACGACCGCTGGCTGGCGCGCAAGTGAGGCCCGCGGCCCGACATTTGGGCATCCTCACGGGCGGTGGCGACTGCCCGGGCCTGAACGCCGTCATCCGCGCCGCCACCCTCGCGCTCACCCGCGTGGGCGCACGCGTCACGGGCATCGAGCGCGGCTTTCACGGGCTGATGCGCAACCACATGCGCCCGCTCACCCCTGCCGACGTGGCCGGCATTCTGGAGGTGGGCGGCACCGTGCTGGGCACCCACAACCGCGCCGACCCCTTCCACGACGCGGAGCACGGCGGCGCCGACCGCAGCGAGGACGCGCTGGCCCATGCCCGGGCGCGCGGGCTCGATGCGGTGCTCGCCATCGGCGGGGACGGCACCATGGACATCGCCGCGCGGCTGCACGCGCGCGGGCTTCCCGTGATCGGGGTGCCCAAGACGATCGACAACGACCTGCCCCACACCGAGCGCACCTTCGGCTTCGACAGCGCGGTGGCAGTGGTGGCGGAGGCGATCGGGCGGCTGCGCACCACCGCACGCTCGCACGACCGCGTGATGATCGTGGAGACCATGGGACGCTACGCGGGCTGGATCGCGCTGGAGGCGGGGCTCGCCGGCGGGGCCGACGCGATCCTGATTCCCGAGCTGCCCTTCGTGCCCGAGGCGCTCGTGCAGTGGTGCCGCGCGCGCGAGGCCGCGGCAGCCCAGGCCCCGGCCGGCCGCGCGGGCGGCACCGTGATCTGTGTCGCAGAAGGGACCACCGAGGCGGGTGGCACGCTCAGCGTCGCCCACCGTGTGGAAGGCTCACCCGACCCGCTGCGCCTGGGCGGTGTGGCCGAGCGGGTGCGCGCGATGCTTCAGCCCGCACTCGCGTGCGAGGTACGCACGACGCTGCTCGGGCATGTGCAGCGCGGCGGCACCCCCACCGCCTTCGACCGCGTGCTCGCCACGCGTTTCGGCGTGGCCGCCGCCGAGCTCGCGGCGCAGGGCCGCTTCGGGTACATGGTGGCGCTGCAAGCCGATGCCTGCGTGGCGGTGCCCCTCCAGGAAGTGGCCGGGCACACGCGGCGCGTGCCCGCAAACCACCCGCTGTTGCAGGCGGCACGGCAGATGGGCGTGTGCCTGGGAGACTGAGGCGCGGCTTGAGGGCGCTCCGAGGACGCCCTGAGGATGCTTGTGCAGGCCTGGAAGGCCCGAGGGCCTGAGGGCCCGGGCTGCCCAGGCAGCCCGGCCTGCGCTCAGGCCGCCAGCAGTTGGCTGAACAGCGGATCGCGCCGCGAGCGCGGTCGGTAGGCCCGCACGCGGCGCGCGATCTCGGCGATGTGCTCGGGCGTGGTGCCGCAGCAGCCCCCGGCGATGTTCAGGAAACCCGCCTGCGCGAACTCTTCGACCAGGCCGCCTGTGACCGGCGGGGTCTCGTCGAAGCCGGTGTCGCTCATGGGGTTGGGCAGGCCGGCGTTGGGGTAGCAGCTGATGAAGGTGTCGCCCGCGATCTTGGACAGCTCTTCGATGTAGGGGCGCATCAGGGTGGCGCCCAGCGCGCAGTTCAGGCCAATGGCCAGCGGGTG
>JBDKFA010000215.1:0-3792 GCA_039798945.1 Pseudomonadota bacterium | reverse complement strand
GGCTGCGGCGGCAAGGAGAGCTGCATGGGCGAGGACTCGGGCAAGTGCATGACGCACGACCTGTGGACGAGCCTGAACACCAAGATGATCGAGTTCCTCGACTCGATCTCGCTCAAGAAGCTCGTCGACGAGCAGCTCGCCAAGGGCATCTCCATCGAGGGTACGCCGGTCAAGCGCGCGATCTCCTCGCAGCCCGTGGTCAAGCCCATCAAGGTGACGGCGCCGAATTCGGTGTTCGCGCTCGGCACGACCCTGAACAAGTGAGCGCGCGCGGCCGACCCCGCCCGCGGCTCGAAGGTTTCGAGACATCCGGAACGCATTCCACATGACCCCGCACTTCCCGATCTACATGGACTACGGCGCCACGACGCCGGTGGATCCGCGCGTCGTCGACGCGATGATCCCCTGGCTGCGTGAGCATTTCGGCAACCCGGCCTCGCGCAGCCACGCCTGGGGCTGGGAAGCCGAGGAGGCTGTCGAGCGCGCCCGCGTTCAGGTGGCCGAGCTGATCGGCGCGGACCCGCGCGAGATCGTCTGGACCTCCGGGGCCACCGAGTCGAACAACCTCGCCATCAAGGGCGCGGCGCACTTCTACGCCTCGCGCGGCAAGCATCTCGTCACCGTCAAGACCGAGCACAAGGCCGTGCTCGACACCATGCGCGAGCTCGAGCGACAGGGCTTCGAGGTCACCTACCTCGACGTGCAGGAAGACGGCCTGCTCGACCTCGATCGCTTCCGCGACGCGCTGCGCCCCGACACGATCCTGGCCTCGGTGATGCTCGTGAACAACGAGATTGGGGTGATCCAGGACATCCCCGCCATCGGCGCCCTGTGCCGCGAGCGCGGCATCATCCTGCACGTGGACGCGGCCCAGGCCACGGGCAAGGTGGCCATCGACATGGCCACCCTCCCGGTGGACCTGATGAGCCTGGCTTCGCACAAGACCTACGGCCCCAAGGGCATCGGTGCGTTGTACGTGCGGCGCAAGCCAAGGGTGCGCCTGGAGGCGCAGATGCACGGTGGCGGCCACGAGCGTGGCATGCGGTCCGGCACGCTGCCCACGCACCAGTGCGTGGGCATGGGTGAGGCCTTCCGCATCGCGCGCGCCGAGATGGGCACGGAGAGCGAGCGCATCCGCATGCTGCACCACCGGTTGCTCGTCGGCTTGCAGCCCATCGACCAGGTGTTCATCAACGGCCACCTCGAACGGCGCGTGCCGCACAACCTGAACGTGTCCTTCAACTTCGTCGAGGGCGAGTCGCTGATCATGGGCGTGAAGGGCATCGCCGTGTCCTCCGGCTCGGCCTGCACCTCCGCGAGCCTGGAGCCCAGCTACGTGCTTCGGGCCCTGGGTCGAAGCGACGAGCTCGCGCACTCGAGCCTGCGCATCACCATCGGCCGTTTCACGACCGAAGCCGACATCGACTACGCGGTGTCCACGCTGCAGGAGCGAGTGGCCAAGCTGCGCGAGCTCTCGCCGTTGTGGGAGATGTACCGCGACGGCATCGACCTCTCCACGATCCAGTGGACGGCCCACTGAGCCCGGTGCCGACGCCGGCTGCCTCACACCCGAAATCCTTGCGAACCATCTGATCGAACCTGAACCATGGCTTACAGCGACAAGGTCATCGACCACTACGAGAACCCCCGCAATGTCGGCGCCTTCGACAAGGGTGACGACACCGTCGGCACCGGCATGGTGGGCGCACCCGCCTGCGGCGACGTGATGAAGCTGCAGATCAAGGTGAACCCGGCCACCGGCCTGATCGAGGACGCACGATTCAAGACCTACGGCTGCGGCTCGGCGATCGCGTCGAGCTCGCTCGTCACGGAATGGGTCAAGGGCAAGTCCCTCGACGAGGCGCTGACGATCCGCAACACCCAGATCGCGCAGGAGCTGGCGCTGCCGCCGGTGAAGATCCACTGCTCGATCCTGGCCGAAGACGCGATCAAGGCCGCGGTGCAGGACTACAAGGCCAAGCACAGCGTGGCGGCCGAGGCTGACGCGGCCGACGCGGCGCACTGAGGGCCTGCGCGATGGCTGTCACGCTCTCCGAGGCTGCGGCACGCCATGTGTCGCGCTACCTGCAGCGCCGCGGGCGGGGCGTGGGCGTGCGCCTGGGCGTCAAGACGACCGGCTGCTCGGGCCTGGCCTACAAGCTCGAGTACGCCGACGACGTTGCGCCCGAGGACGTGGTCTTCGAAGGCCACGGCGTGAAGGTGCTCATCGACCCGAAGAGCCTGCCGTACCTGGACGGCACGGAGCTCGACTACGTGCGCGAGGGCCTGAACGAGGGGTTCAAGTTCCACAACCCGCGCGAGAAGGACCGCTGCGGGTGCGGGGAGTCCTTCCGCGTCTGAACCTGTTGCCCGGCGACAGCGCAAGGCGCGGCCCCGGCCGCGCCTTTCGTTTCCGCACCGGCCCTTGCCACCGCGCCGCCCATGCCCAGCCGCCCCGCTCCCGCCCACCGTTGCGAGCGTCCCGCGATGTCGACCCCGGGTCCACGCCGATGAAGCTCGAGGACGATGACTTCACGCTCTTCGGCCTCGCGCCGGCCTTCGCGCTGGACCGGGCCGCGCTCGATGCGCGCTGGCGGGCCTGGCAGGCTCAGGTGCACCCGGACCGCTTCGCAGCGGAGGGCGCTGCCGCGCAGCGCGTCGCGCTGCAGTGGGCCACGCGCATCAACGAGGCCTACCGGCGGCTGCGTGACCCGGTGGCGCGTGCGGCGTACCTGTGTGCGCTGCGAGGTGCGCCGGTGGAACCTCACGGTGGCGCGGCGGCCATGCCGGCGGGCTTCCTGGTCCAGCAGATGGAGTGGCGCGAGCGCATGGAAGAAGCCGCCCGGCGGCGTGACGCCCAGGCCTTGCGGGAGCTGGACGCCGAAGCGGCCGCAGCCGAAGGGAACAGCCTCGCGCGGCTGGCGCAGCAGCTCGACGGCATGGGCGGCCTGGCCGCCGCGAACGCGGGCACCCCGCACGGGCAAGCGCTCCCCGAAGGAGCCGGCACCGCCGCAGCGGGCGAGGCCGCTGCGACCGTGCGCGCGCTGATGTTCGTGCAGCGCCTGCGCGAGGACCTTGCCCGCCAGCTCGAACCCTTCGAAGACTGAGTGAACGCCTCACATCCGACCTGATCCCCATGGCCTTGTTGCAGATCTCCGAACCCGGACAGTCGCCGGACCCGCATCAGCGGCGCATTGCCGTGGGCATCGACCTCGGCACCACGCATTCGCTGGTGGCGGCCGTGCGTCACGGCGTGGCCGAATGCCTGCCCGACGACCAGGGCCGCGTGATCCTGCCCTCGGTCGTGCGCTACCTCGAGGGCGGGCGGCGCCAGATCGGCTTCGAGGCGCGCGAGGCGCAGGCCACGGATGCCACCCACACGGTGGTCTCGGTGAAGCGCTTCATGGGCCGGCGTCTGGCTGATCTGCCTGGCCACGAGAAGCTGCCCTACGAGTTCATCGACCGCCCCGGCATGGTCGCGCTGGCCACGCGCGACGGGGAGAAGACGCCGGTGGAAGTGTCGGCCGAGATCCTCGCGGCGCTTCGGCAGCGCGCCGAGGACACTTTCGACGACGAGGTCTACGGCGCGGTGGTGACCGTGCCCGCCTATTTCGACGATGCACAGCGCCAGGCGACCAAGGACGCCGCGCGGCTCGCCGGGCTGAACGTGCTGCGGCTGCTCAACGAGCCCACGGCCGCGGCCCTGGCCTACGGCCTGGAGAAGGGGCACGAGGGCTTGTACGCGGTCTACGACCTGGGGGGCGGCACCTTCGACATCTCGCTGCTGCGCCT
>JBDKFA010000214.1:0-12521 GCA_039798945.1 Pseudomonadota bacterium | reverse complement strand
TGGCGGCGTTCTGCCAGAAGTCGATCGTGGCCTCGGGCAGCGGTGTGCCCGCCGTGTCGCACACGCGGCCGCGCAGCGTCACGCGTTCGCCCGCGTTGTCGCGCACGAGGTCGGCCGGGTTCGGCTGCCACGGCGAGCCCACGGTGTGGAAGGGGCCGAGCACGCTGCCGGGGGTGGCGCCGGGGCGCGAGCCGAGCAGGTCGACGAGGCTGGACAGGCCGACCACATCCGACAGCAGCGTGAACTCGCTGCGCTCGGGGCTCGAGATCGCGGCCATGCGGTGCAGGAAGGCGATGGCGCCGCGCCACTCGTCGTGGGTGAGCTGCATGTCGCGCGCGTAGGCATGCACGCGCTTCACGAGCTCGGTGACGAGCGTGCGCTGTCGCTCGTCGGCGAGGCCTTCGAAGCTGGCGGCGGCGAGGTCGGTGAGGTTGTCGAGGCGGACGTCGCGCATGGGGGCAAGGGGGCAGGCCGGCCCCGGAGGACCAGGGATGAGTGTGGCGGGGGAGGCGTGCGCAGCGCGCTTCAGGCCGTGACCGGGTTGCGCAGCACGCCCACGCGCTCGATCTCGATCTCGATCGTGTCGCCGGGTTTCATCCACACCGGGGGCGTGCGCGCGTAGCCGACACCCGCTGGGGTGCCCATCACGAGGACGTCGCCAGGCTGGAGCGTCATGCATTGGCTGAGCAGCGCGATGGTGCGCGCCACGCCGAAGACCATGTCTGTGGTGTTCGCGTCCTGCATGACCTGGCCGTTCAGGCGCGACTGGATGCGCAAGCCCGTGCAGCCCGGGGGCAGCTCGTCGGCGGTGACCAGCTCGGGGCCGAAGCCGCCAGTGGCCTCGAAGTTCTTGCCGATCGTCCACTGCGTGGTCTTGCGCTGGTAGTCGCGCAGCGTGGCATCGTTGAAGCAGGCGTAGCCGAAGACGCTGGCCAGGGCCTCGGCCTCGGGCACGTTGCGGGTGGTGCGGCCGATGACGAGCGCGAGCTCGGCCTCGTAGTCGAGCTTGTCGGAGATGGCCGGCACGCGCAGCGGCGCACCGTGCGCGAGCAGCGAGGTGCTGCTGCGCATGAAGAGCGCCGGGTAGTCGGCCACCGTGTTGCCGCCTTCCTTCGCGTGGTCGACGTAGTTCACGCCCAGGCAGAAGATCTTGCCGGGGTGGGGGATGCAGGGCAGCAGCGCGGCTTCGGGCAGCGGCTCGGCCTGCGCGGCGAGCGAGGCGGCGCGCGCGGCCGTGGCCGCCTGCAAGGCGGGGTCTTGTGCGCACAGCGCGATGAAGGCGGCGAGGGTGGGGGCGCGCTCGTGCAGGCCGAGGGCGTGTGCGGACACGACGCCGGTGCCCGAGGCCACGCCCCAGGTGGGTGCGCCAGCGGCGCGGTAGCTGATGAATCGCATGGGGTCAGGAGCAGGGCAGGGCGGGCAGACGGCCCGCGCAAAGGTGAGGGGCGAGAAGGGAAGATCAGGAGAGCAGGGCGGGCAGCCTCACTCAGGCTTCAGGTTGAGTTCCTTCACGAGCTTGCCCCACTTGGCGACCTCGCCTTCGAGGTAGCGGCGCAGCGCCGGGCGGTCCATGCGCTGGGCTTCGAGGGAGAGCGACGCGAAGCGGTCAGCCACGGGCTTGCTGGCGAGCGCCTTGTTGACCTCTGCATTCAGGCGGTCGAGGACGTCGGCGGGCGTCTTGCCCGGGGCGAAGAGCGCGAACCAGGTGCTCGCCTCGAAGCCCGGGAAGCCGGATTCGGCGACGGTGGGCACATCGGGCAGCGCGGGGCTGCGGCGCGGGGACATCACGGCGATCGGCCGCACGCGGCCGGCCTTGGCGTGCGGCACGGCCGGCGGCATCGAGGTGGAGGCGATCGGCACCTGGCCGCTGACGGCGGCCTGCGTGGCAGCGGCGGGCTGGAAGGGCACGTGCGTGACCTCCACTTTCGCCAGGCCGCGGAACAGCAGCTCGGCGCCCAGGTGCGTGGTGGTGCCGATGCCCGAGGAGGCGTAGGCCATCTTGCCCGCCTTGGCGAGCGCCAGCAGCTCGGCCAGGTTGGTGGCCTTCACGTCGGGGTGCACGTAGATGAGGTTGGGGGTGACGGCGGCCATCGCCACGCCTTGCAGGTCGTTCAGCGCGTCGTAGCCGGCGTTCGGGTAGAGCGAAGGGTTCACCGAATAGGCCACGCTGTGGAAGAGCAGTGTGTAGCCGTCGGCGGCCGCGTTCATCACGCCTTGCGTGGCGATGTTGCCCCCCGCCCCGGGGCGGTTTTCCACGACCACGGGCTGGCCGAGCGAGGCCTGCATCTGCTCGGCGATCGTGCGCGCGACGATGTCGGTGGAACTGCCCGGGGCGAAGGCGACGACGATGCGGATGGGCTTGTCCGGGAAGGCGGCCTGGGCGGGGGCGGGCGCCAGCGAGGTGGACAGCGCGGCGCCGGCAGTGAGCAGCGCGGCGAGGGTGCGGTGCAGGAGAGTCATCGGGGCGGGTGGGAGGCAGGTGGGGCAGGAAAACCCGACATGATGGCTAAGATGCCCGGTTTCGCCACTCGCGGTATACCCGCAAGCCTTGCTGGAATCCCCTGCCATGACGAACCCCACCGCCGACACCCTGGCCGCTGCCGCCGCCCGCTGCTTCACCGAGGCCCGCACCCACCACACGTGGACCGACGCGCCCGTGGGCGACGACGTGCTGCGTCGCCTGTACGAGCTCGTGAGCATGGGCCCGACCTCGATGAACTGCCAGCCGATGCGGCTGCAGTTCGTGCGCAGCGCCGAGGCCAAGGAGCGGCTGCTGGCCTGCGTGGCGCCGGGCAACGTGGCCAAGACCCGGACGGCGCCGGTGACGGCCATCGTCGGCATGGACATGGCCTTCTTCGAGCAGCTGCCGCGCACCTTCCCGCACATGGCGGGCGCACGCGACGTGTTCGCGGGCAAGGACGAGCTCGTGGCCGCCACGGCGATGCGCAACAGCAGCCTGCAAGGCGGCTACCTGATCGTGGCGGCGCGCCTGCTGGGGCTGGACTGCGGCGCGATGTCGGGTTTCGACGCGGCGGCGGTGGACCGGGCCTTCTGGGCCGGCACCACCGTGCGCACGAACTTCCTGTGCAACCTCGGCTACGGGGTGACGGACTCGCTGCTGCCGCGCCAGCCGCGGCTCGCCTTCGGCGAGGCGTGCCGGGTGGTCTGAGGCGGGCCTGACTAGGCCGACCAGGCGCTGGCGGCGTCGAGCCCTGCCATCGCCTCGGTGTCCAGCACGAGCGTGGCCGCGCGCGCGAGCTCCTGCCACTGGGTGAGGCTCGTGGCGCTCGCAATCGGCGCGGTGATGCCCGGGCGCGCGATCTGCCAGGCGAGCGCCACCTGGGCCGGCGTGGCGCCCAGGCGCGAGGCCGCGCTGTCGAGTGCTGCCAGCACGCGCAAGCCCGCCTCGTTCAGGTAGGCCTTCACGCCCGAGCCGCGCACGCTCTGCGCGAGGTCGGCCTCGGTGCGGTACTTGCCGGTGAGAAAGCCGCGCGCGAGGCCGAAGTAGTTGATGACCCCGAGGCCCTCGGTGCGGCACAGCGGCTCGAGCTCGGCCTCGTAGCGCGCGCGCTCGACGAGGTTGTAGTGCGGCTGCAGCGTCTCGTAGCGCGGCAGGCCCAGGCGTGCGCTGGTGCGCAGCGCCTCGGCCAGCCGCGCGGCCGTGTAGTTGGACGCGCCGATGGCGCGCACCTTGCCTTCGCGGATCAGGTCGGCGAAGGTGCCGAGGGTGTCTTCAAGCGGCGTGTCGGGGTCGTCCTGGTGGGCCTGGTAGAGGTCGATGTGGTCGGTCTGCAGCCGGCGCAGCGAATCCTCCACGGCCTGTCGGATCCAGCGCGGCGACAGCCCCGTGCGGCCCTCGCCGAGCTTCATGCCGACCTTGGTGGCGAGCACGATGCGGTGGCGGGTGCCGCGTGCCTTCATCCAGCGGCCGATCACGGTTTCGGACTCGCCGCCGACGTGGCCGGGAGCCCAGACCGAGTAGACGTCGGCCGTGTCCACGAGGTTGAAGCCGGCCTCCACGAAGGCGTCGAGCAGCGCGAAGGAGGTGGCCTCGTCGGCCGTCCAGCCGAAGACGTTGCCGCCGAAGGCAAGTGGGGCGACCTGGAAGCCGGAGCGGCCGAGGGGGCGCAGGGTGGGGTGAAGACTGGGCTGAAGGGTGTGGCGTGGGGGCATGGTTCGGATTGTGGGGCGGATTGAGCAACTCGGCGAATCTGCTATAGTTGCGGGCTGTTCTGATTACCGCGGAGTGGTAGTTCAGTTGGTTAGAATACCGGCCTGTCACGCCGGGGGTCGCGGGTTCGAGCCCCGTCCACTCCGCCACCATCTGCAAGGGTCTGATTCATCAGGCCCTTTTTTCTTGGTGCGGCCGGTAGGGCGTTCGCCTGCAGCGCTCGGCGCGCACCCCGGGTCGCCGATTCACCGGCCGATCGCTTCGCCGCCGACCGGCCCCCGGCACGCCCTGACGGGACGGCCGCGGGTCACGGTCAACGCTCCGCCCCACGCGCTGCCCCATGCAGGTGTTCCACCAGCAGCCGCGTCGAGGCGGACACCAGCGGCTCGGGCCGGGTGACCAGAACGAAGCGGCGTACGGCCCATGATTCGTCCAGCGGCACGACAGCCAGACGCCCGGCGCCGGCGTACGGGGCGGCGGCTTCGAGCGGCAGGATCGCGAGCCCCAGGCCGGCGCCCACCAGGCGGCAGGCCACGTCGAGCGACGACACCTGCATGCGGTGCGACGCGAGCCGCCCGGCCAGTGCCGCCTGCCGCCGCAGCAACTGGTCCATCTGTCCGCCGGGACTGACGTTGATCGACGCCTGATCCAGCGTCTGCGCGTAGCGCAGCGAGGCCCGCCGGGCCAGCGGATGGTCGGGCGCCATCACGACACCCAGCCGATCGCGGCGGTAGGGCAGCACGCTCAGCCCCGACAGGTCGTTGATGAGGTCCCACAGCACGCCCAGGTCGGCGCTGCCCTCGCGCAGGCCGCGCAGGGTCTCCGGGCTCGTGCGCTCCTCCAGCCCGATGCGGATGCCAGGGTGGCGGGTCATGAACGCCGCCACGTCGTCGGGCAAGGTCTCGGCCAATGCAGACGGGCTCGCGAACACGCGTGCGCTTCCCTGCACGCCTTGGCCATAGCTGCTGAGCTCCACGCGCAGGCGCTCCAAGCCCGACAGCACCTCACGGGCGCGTGCCAGCAGGGCTTGCCCGGCTGCGGTCGGCTCGACACCACGCCGACGCCGGGACAGCAGCGGCATGCCCAGCTCGGCCTCCAACGCGGAGATGCGCTTGCTGAGCGCTGAAGCGACCAGTGACTCGCGCGCAGCGGCACGGGCGATGTTGCCCTCCTCGCAGACCGCGACGAAATGCCGCAACGAGATGGGGTCCAGCGGTTGTGCCATGCCGTATTGGAACGCTAGAGCTGACAAATCGCCACTCGTAGAATCTCTCGGTCATGCCTACAGTGCCGGGATGAACATTCACCCCGGACCCGTCGCCATCCGCGACGTCGGCTTGCGCGACGGCCTGCAGATCCTGGCCCGCACCGTCCCCACCGAGCACAAGCTCGAATGGCTGCGCGCCGCCCATGCGGCCGGGTTGCGGGAGATGGAGATCGGCTCGTTCGTGCCGGCGCGGCTGATGCCGCCGCTGGCCGACACCCACGCGCTGGTCGAGGCGGCGCGCGGGCTGGACGGGCTGGTCGCGTCGGTGCTGGTGCCGAACCTGAGAGGCGCACAGGCCGCCATCGACTGCGGTGCCCAGGCGATGCTGCTGCCGCTGTCGGCCAGCCGCGCGCACAGCCTGGCCAACCTGCGCAAGGAGCCCGACGCCGTGGTGGAGGAGGTCGCCCGCATCCGCGAGTTGCGCGATGCCCGCGGGTCGACCTGCATGATCGAGGTCGGCATCAGCACGGCCTTCGGCTGCACGATCCAGGGCAGGGTCGAGGAAGACGAGGTGCTTCGCCTGTTGCGGGCCGTGCTCGACGCCGGTGCCGAGCGCGTGGGCCTGGCCGACACGGTCGGTTATGCCGATCCGCTGCAGGTGGGCCGGCTGTTCGGCCACGCGTTCGAGGTCGCGGGCGAGCGCCTGGCCTGCGGCCACTTCCACGACACGCGCGGCCTGGGCCTGGCCAACGTGTTCGCCGCGTGGCAGGCCGGCGTGCGGCGCTTCGACGCCTGCGTCGGCGGCATCGGCGGCTGCCCGCACGCACCGGGCGCGAGCGGCAACGTCGCGACCGAGGACGTCGCCTATCTCTTTGCGAGCATGGGCATACCGACCGGGCTGGACGTGCAGGCGCTGCTCGCGATGCGCGATGCACTGGCCCACCGATGGCTGGCGGGCGAGGCGCTGCACGGCGCCCTCTGGCGAGCCGGCCTGCCGAAGACGCTGCTGAAGGAGCTGCCATGAGCAATGCCACCACCTCTCATGCGCCACAGCCGCTGCGCGGGCTGCGTGTCGTCGAATTCACCCACATGGTCATGGGCCCGACCTGCGCGATGGTGCTCGCCGACATGGGCGCCGAGGTCATCAAGGTCGAGCCCATCGACGGCGAGGGCACGCGCCGGCTGCTGGGCGCGGGCGCGGGCTTCTTTCCGATGTTCAACCGCAACAAGCTGAGCATCGGCATCGACCTCAAGCATCCCGACGGCGCCGCGGTCGCGCAGCGCCTGGCGGTTTCGGCCGACGTGGTGGTCGAGAACTTCAAGGCCGGGGTGCTCGCCAAGTTCGGGCTCGACTACGCCAGCCTCGCTGCGCGCAACGAGCGGCTGATCTACGTCAGCCACAAGGGCTTCCTGCCCGGGCCCTACGAGCACCGCACCGCGCTCGACGAGGTGGTGCAGATGATGGGCGGCCTGGCCTACATGACCGGCCGGCCGGGCGACCCCTTGCGCGCGGGCACCAGCGTCAACGACATCATGGGCGGGTTGTTCGGCGCCATCGGCACGCTCGGCGCGCTGATCCAGCGCGGCATCACCGGCAAGGGCATGGAGGTGCAGTCGGCGCTTTTCGAGAACAATGTCTTCCTGATGGGCCAGCACATGCTGCAGTACGCGATGACCGGCAGGCACCCCTCGCCGATGCCCGCACGCGACAACCCGTGGGCGGTGTACGACGTCTTCACCGTGAAGGACGGCGAGCAGATCTTCCTGGCTGCCGTGAGCGACAGCCAGTGGCGCACCCTGTGCGAGGTGCTGGGCTTTGCCGACTTGCAGGCCGACCCGCAGCTGGCGACCAACAACGAGCGTGTGCGTGTGCGCTCGCAGCTGCTGGCGACGCTTCGCGAGCGCCTGGCCGGGCGCAGCGCGGCCGAGCTGGCCGACGTGTTCGAACGGGCCGGCCTGCCGTTCGCGCCGATTCGCCGGCCGGAGGACCTGTACGACGACCCGCACCTGCAGGCCACGGGCGGGCTCGCCGACGTGGTGCTGCCCGACGGCGACAAGGCGGGCCAGACCGTGAAGACCACGCTGCTGCCGTTCACCCTGGACGGCCGGCGGCTGCCGGTGCGCCTGCAGCCGCCGCGCTTCGGCGCCCACACACGCGAGTTGCTGACCGGCCTGGGTTACGGTGGCGACCAGATCGAGACCCTGCGCGAACGCGCGATCGTGGCCTGAGCGGCCCTTCCCCTGCGACCGGAGACACCCGATGATGAACAACCATCCCCTTCAGCGCCGCACCATGCTTGCCGCCGTGGCGGCAGGCCTGGCACCCGCCGCCTTCGCGCAGGCCGACAAGCCGGTGCGATTCGTCCTGCCCAATGCCACCGGCTCGGGTGTCGACGCCATCACGCGGGCGGCCCAGGCGGCGCTGGGCAAGGCGCTCGGCCGCCCGGTGATCGTGGACAACCAGCCCGGAGCTGGCGGCATCGTCGGCCTGCAGACACTGGCACGTGCGCCGGCCGACGGCCAGACGCTCGCCGTGGTGTCGAACAACGTCGTGATCTTCCCGAGCGTGCTCAAGACCGTCCCGTTCGACATGCCCGGCGACTTCACGCCGATCGCGGTGTGCGGCTACACGCCCGTGGTGCTGGTGGTGAACCCCAAGGTGCCTGCAACCCAGGCCAAGGAGTTCATCGCCCAGCTGAAGGCACGCAACGGCGACATGACCTACGCCTCAGGGGGCAACGGCACCATCCTGCACCTCGCGGCCGAGATGTTCCTGGACGAAACCAAGACCAAGGCGCGCCACATCCCGTACAAGGGTGTCGGCCCGATGATCACCGACATCATCGGCGGCCAGGTGGATTTCGGCACGGCAGCGCTGCCCAGCGTGCAGGCGCACCTGAAGTCCGGCGCGCTGCGCGCCATCGGCATCGCCACCACGCAGCGCACCCCGGCTGCACCAGACATTCCCACCTTTGCCGAGCAGGGCTTGCCGGGTTACGTGGTGGAGGCCTGGTTCGCCGTGATCGCGCCGAAGAACCTGCCGCCCGCCGAGGTGAAGCGGGTGCACGAGGCGGTCGTCGCCGCGTTCGCCGACCCCGAGGTCAAGGAGGCGATGGCTCGCCAGGGCAACGTGATCAACGTGCGCCCCGCCGAGCAGGCGATGCCCTTCTTCCGCAGCGAACTGGCGAAGTACGCGGCCATCGTGAAGAAAGCGGGCGTCGAAGCCCAGTGAGCCTGGGCAGGCTGCTCTTCCTGTGCGCCGACCCGGCGCTTGTGCGGGCGCAGCTCGAAGGCGCGACGCTCACGCGCGAGCAGGCTGGCGCGCTTCGCGACGACATCTCCACCGACGAGATCTCGCCGCTGCCGGCGATGGTGAACTTCGACGCCGCACTCGGCGCCCATGCGCACACGGGTTTCACCGCCGGCGGCCAGCGGCCAATCGGCCGTGGCGCGCTGCAGCGCTGCGCCATCGGTGTGCTTGTCGGCGGGCGGCGCTACGGCAAGGGCAGCTCGCGCGAGCACTCGCCGCTGGCCGAGCTCTCGGCGGGCGTGAAGCTCGTGATCGCCGAGAGCTTCGAGCGCATCTACCGGCAAAACGCCGACAACCTGGGCCTGTGCACGAGCACCGACCTGTCGCTGGTCGAGCGGGTGCAGCGGGGCGAGGTTCCCACGCTCGATGAGCTGCTGGTCGGCCGAGACGCGCAGGCCGCAGCCATCCTGCGCGCCGGCGGGCTGCTGCGCCACGGGCTCGGGCCCGACGGCCCGGACTCCCCCGCCGTGGCGCACCGGCCGCGCACCCTCTTCGACAAGATCGTCGACCGGCACCGGCTGCGCAACGGCTTCGTGCGCGCCGACCTGCGCTTCATCCACGAGTACTACACCGGCATGTGCGCGCACCTGCTCGCGCAGCACACGGGCGATGCCTACACGCTCCACGACCCGCAGTCGATCGTGTGCTTCGAAGACCACCTGTCCTATGTCGAGCACAGCCCGGCGCATGTCTCGCAGGGCCTGGTGCCGGACGTACGCCGGCTGTCGCGCGCCCATCGGGATTTCGTCGCCCGGCATGGCCTTCGGGACCACGGGTACGCAGCCGGCGGGGAAGGTTCGCAGGGCATCTCGCACGCGATGGTGGCCGAGCGCTACGCGCTGCCGGGGCAGTTGATCGTCGGCACCGATTCGCACACGCCGCACAGCGGCGCACTGGGCTGCGTGGCCTTCGGCGTGGGCAGCACGGAAATGGCGAATGCCTTCCTGACGGGGGGCGTGCGCATGGGGCGGCCGCAGGTTCTGCGCATCGAGGTGGATGGCGTACTTCCCGAGGGCGTCAGCGCCAAGGACCTGGCGCTGCACCTGCTGGCGCTGCCGGCGATCCGGGCCGGTGCCGGCGTCGGCCGGGTCTTCGAATTCGGTGGGAGCGCGATCCGAGCCCTGGAGATCGACGAGCGCGCCACGCTGACCAACATGACGGCCGAGCTGGGCGGGCTGACCGGCATCGTGGAGCCGGATGACGCGACGCGGCGCTTCCTGCACGAGCGGCGCGGCGTCGCGTTCGAGATCGAACCGTGGATGTGCAGCGACGATGGTGCGCCTTATGCGGAGATCATCACCGTCGATGCGCAGACGCTGTCGCCCATGGTCGCGCGGCCGGGCGACCCAGGGCTCGGCGTCGCGCTGGCCACGCTGGCCGAACGGCCGCGCGTGGACATCGCCTACGGCGGCTCGTGCACCGCCGGCAAGCGGGAGGACTTCGAGCAGTACCACGCGGTGCTGGCGTGGGCGGCGGAGCGCGGGATGCACGTCGCGCCGCACGTGACGCTGTACCTGCAGTTCGGCACCGAGGATGTCGCCGCACACGCGGCGCGTGCCGGGTGGCTGGCGGTGTTCGAGGCGGTCGGGGCGCACATCCTGCAGCCGGCCTGCGGCGCCTGCGCGAATTGCGGGCCCGGCTCCTCGACGTCGTCCGGGCAGGTGACAGTCAGTGCGACCAACCGCAACTTTCCCGGCCGGTCGGGGCCCGGCTCGGTATGGCTGGCGAGCCCGGCCACGGTGGCGGCCAGTGCCATCGATGGAACCTTGATTTCATTCGCTGAGCTGAAGGCTGCGTGCACCTGATCGTGTGGGGAGGACGTGTGGTTGCTAAGCGTTCATGACCCGCACTGGCGCCGACGCCGGGCTGTCGGTGGGCATTCACACCACCGGCCACGCCACCCGTGCCTCCAGCCGTGTGCCACCCCCGGGCTCGGGGCCGATCTCGAGTGTGCCGCCCAGCGCGCGCACGCGCTCGCGCATGCCGCGGATGCCGAAGGCGCCTTCGCCGAGGGGCGCGGGTGCGCCGATGCCCACACCGTCGTCGACAACGAAGAGCGTGGCCCGACCCGGGCGCGAGAGGTCCAGCCCGACATGGACGAAGGAGGCACGGGCGTGCTTGTGCACGTTGTTGAGCGCTTCCTGGCCGATGCGGTACAGGCTGCTGGCGGCCTCCTCGGGGAGCATGGCATCGGCACCCTCCGGGCCGATGAGCTCGCACTCGGTCTGCAGTGCGTGGCGCTTGCCGAATTCGTGCACCAGGCAGTCCAGTGCGGCGGCCAGGCCCAGTTCGTCGAGGGCCTGCGGCCGCAGCGAGCGGACGATGCGGCGCACCGATTCGATCGAGGCGGCGGTCATGTCGCGGGCGCGTGCCAGCGCGGCCAGGGCGGCAGGCGTGTCCGCCGGCAGCGCGCTGGCGGCACGCTCCTGCTCGAGCGTGATCACGCCCAGGTGCTGCTGCAGGTCGTCGTGCAGCTCGCGGGCGATGCGGCTGCGCTCGGCCTCCTCGGCGGTGTTGAGGCGGACCACCAGGGCCAGCAGCTCCCGGTTGGCACGTTCGCGGGCGTTGCGCGCCAGGCGCAGCTCGCTGATGTCGCGGGCGATCGTGAGGTTGGCCTGGCCCTCGGGCAGCTCGAGCACGGCGCCGGTGACACGCAGACTGCGCGCCTGGGGGCTGGCCATCGGGAACACGATGTCCTCGAACAGCAGGTCCACCTCGCCGGCGCGCACACGGTCGAGCAGGCCGCGCACGCGCTCCACGCTCGCGGCTTCGACGAAGTCGAGGATCGAGCGCCCGCGCATCGTGGCTTCGTTCGCGCCCGCGAGACGCTGCGCCGCGGCGTTCGCGAACTCGATGTGGCGGTTCATGCTGATCCACACGGGCTCGCGGAAGTCGCGCAGCAGTTGCAGCAGCCGCCGTTCGCTGCTGCGTGCCTGCTCGACCGCTGAGGTGCGCTGGGTCGTGAGGGCATGCAGGCGCTGGCGGGCGAGGGCCACTTCGCGCAGCTCGCCGGGCTTGGGCCCACCGGCGTGCGGGGCCTGCTCGTCTGCGAGCGAGGCCACCGCCCGCTGCAGACGCTGGCCGGCGCGGCGGGCGAAGTAGGTGACCAAGGCGACGGCCAGCGCGAGGCCAGCCACGAGCTGCCCGACTTCGCGCAGGAGGGCCCCTCGCAGCGAGGATGGGTCGAAGGCGACTTCGAGCGACCAGGGTGTGCGGGCGACAGCCTTGCGGTACAGCGGCTGGACCGCGGGGCCGGTGGCCGCTTGGCCTGGCGACGGGCCGCGGTGCACGAGGACCCAGCCCGTGCCGTCGCGCAGAGTCAGGCTGACGTGCGGGGGCAGTTGCCAGCTGTCTACGTAGCGCTGCAATTCGGCCGTCTCCAGGGTATTGAGCAGCAGGCCTGATACGCGAGCGTCCTGGACGATGGGTACGGCGAGGGTGACGATCGGGGCACCTGCCACGGCGCCCTGGACAACGTCGCCTACCGCGGGTTGGAGGGTGGCGAGTACGGCGTCCCAGGCCGAGCGCCCCTCCGGGACGGGGACGGCGGGTAATGCGCTGCCAAGCGGAACGCGGGTGTTGAAGACCATCCGGCGTTGCATATCGGCCAGCAGGACGTGGCTGCCGAAGGTCCATACGAAGGCCTGGGCATGCCGGTACTGCGCCTCCAGCGGCTCGGGGGCCGGACCGCTGCCGAGCGCCGCCAGCACCTGCAGCGCGTCCAACCGCTCCTGGATCAGCCGCTCGAGGTTGAGGAGCAGGTTGGAACCCACCCGACCGGCGGAGGCGCGCTCGGTCTGGTAGAGGTCATGCAGGCGCGCCGCCGAGACGAC
>JBDKFA010000213.1:0-3108 GCA_039798945.1 Pseudomonadota bacterium | reverse complement strand
TCGTGGTCCTTGCGCGAGCGCAGGTAGTCGAGAAACTCGTCGACCACCAGGAGCACGCCGTGGTTGGGGTGAACCTCGGCGAACGCGGCCATCATCTCCTCGAACGCCGCCTTGTTGTTGACCACCTTGTCGGCAGCCGGGAACGAGTAGCTGACACCGTTCTTTTCGAGGAAGAGCTCAAGCTCCTGGGTGATGATGTCCCTCAGCGACATCTGGCTGGAGATCTCGATGCGGTGGACCTTGAACTTGCCCGCGATCTTCCCCGCTGCTTCTGCAACCTTGGGGTGGCGGATCATGGGCTGGTAGGCAGCATCCTCAGCCACCAGGGACAGCACCGACATCAAGTGCGACTTACCGGTGCCGTAGTTGCCGACCACCAGCACGCCCATGTGGTCGACGGACTCGTCGAAGGAAAGCTGCGGGATCATTTGCTTGGCGATCCGCTCGGCCATGTCGTCCGACATGACATAGGTCGCAACGAGCTTCTTCGCCTCGTCCGGACGATTAGCGTCGAGCAGTTGGATGACCGATTCGATCGGTTCGAATTGAATGAGATCGCCGTAGCGCATTTTTTCCTCTCTTCCCTATTACTGAATCTCGAAGGGGACCACGCCAGCAAGGCTGTAGTCCTGGTGTTCTGGATGCCCCATGTCGGCGTAGGTCAGCCGGCCCGTTCTCGCATCGCCCTGCAACTCGCCTGGCCAAACCGCAACGACGCGCTTCGCGTGTGCGTGGCGCTTCAGCAGATCAAGTGGATCGAGCTGAAGGGATCGGTCGAAGAGCAGTTCGATGTTGTCCAGCAGCAGCAAGTCGCCAGGGGCATGCTGATCGGCCAGCTCGCGCAGGATCGTCGTGGTCTGCAGGTGGCGCTGTTTCTGCGGCATGCCTGCCAGACGACCGCCCAACTCGGCCCCGACATTCACCGGCGTGACACCTTGGCTCTTGGCGAGGGAATACAGCAATGCCGTCTTGCCCGATCGGGGGCTGCCAATGAGAAGGACGAGCTTGCTGTTGAGGTCAACAATTTCGCCGATGAGTCGTTCGAGTTTCTCAAGCACCGCGAAACCTCATGCCTCACCGGAAGGTGTGATTGCAGTTTGCGCTTGGATCCAGGCATCAATATCCGTCCGCGAGAACCTCCGGCTGCCGCCAACCTTAAACGCCGGGATCTTCTTGGCCGCAGCAAGTCGGTAGATGGTTCTCGCGGTAACCTTCAGGTACTCGGCGAAATCCTTGATCATGAGGATGTCGGTCTTGTGCGATTGAGTAGCCATAGCTGGCACCGGCGGGGACGGAACAGACTGCAGAATAGTGCAAGAGTGTCACCCTGAGGCCTTAGGCCCGGGAACTTTCGTTGGCGAGCAGCGAGGCGGCAAGCTTGAGCTCGAGACTGGGTGGTATAGACCTGTTAAATACAGATGTGGTGTGTATGAAGGCCACTCTTTACTGCGTTTTTCTTGTGCCATCGTTACATCCCCGTTATCGGCCTGCCGAGTAATCAGCCGTCGTGCCGAGATAGCACTTGCGCCTCCATCGCGTTCCGACATACACTGACAATGCATTTCGAAATGGGCCGACGCCCATGCCAACCTGCCCACCCGGGCAAGGTGGATCGCGCAAGCGGATGTGGTTCCCCTCGGGGAGCAACCAAGCGGGTGCAGCGTCGGCCCTCCCGTTACACGGAGGGTCGCTTTGTTTTCAGGTTCTGATTCCGACTCGGCGATACCGCCGACGATGTTGCAGGCGTACCGCGAGACCCTCTACAAGGTCTTCGCCCAGCCCGACTCGGCCGAGATTGCGTTCACGCTGCGTATCGACGAGCCTTGCACTGAACTGCTGGCCGCTCACAAGCGCCGCCGTGCGGACTGCAGCGCCTTCGTCACAGCCTACAACCCCTTCAGCCAGGCCCTAGCGGCTCGGGAGAACGCCGCCCGGCAACTCACGCTCGTTCGCGAACTCGACGACCGGGGCCTTGCCTGGGACGAGGGTGTCGGCGAGCACCCGAGCAACTCCTGGCCAGGTGAGCCGAGCTGCCTGGTGTACGGCATCGCGCTCGAGGCGGCCAAGGTGCTGGCTGCGCACTTCGAGCAAAACGCCTTCGTCTGGAGCGGCTCCGACGGGGTGCCGCGGCTCATCTTGCTGAGGTAAACGTCAAGGGGTGGGCCCACCCCGTCTGGCTGATCGGCCAGGCATCCGGGCCAGGGGGGATTTGTCCAGCTTGCCGCCCCCGACATCTCGTCAAAGCGGCTAAAGAGGAGTGACTTCGATGTCTGAAACCACCATCCACCAGGGCCCCGCTTACGAACTCTCAGTGGCCCTGGATGTGAGCCCCTACGGCTATCACCTGAGCTTCGTGTCGTTCGTGCCAATCGCGCGCCACCCCGAGCATCAGGTGCGTTTCCAGGCCCATCTGTCCAGGGACGAGCTCGAGGTGCTGCACCAGGCGATCGGGCAGGCGCTGCGCCCGAGGGCTGTTCGCACATCCAGATCAGTTTTTGAGCCAGTGCGCCCATAGACTGCCCAGCAACACGGCAAGACTGGTTAGAGAGTCCCGATGGAAGACCCAGTTACTCACCAATGGATCGAGTTGTCGCGCGACGACATCCTGTCTGCCATCAAGCGCTTGCGCCCCGAGCGCATGGGCAAGAGGCATCTCGCCAAGACTCTCGAGATGTGGCTCGAGGGCGAAGAGGTGATATTCGGCGTGGAAGGCGCGTTCACGCGAAGGCCGGCGCGCGGGCAGTGGAAGGGGGTCGTTTGCGTGCGCTTCGAGCTCATGAACAGCTTTTTGCGAGTGCGGCCCAAGACGGAGGCAGTGCGATTGTCCTTCGACGGTCAGCGGCTGGCTATCGGCACCTCGCGCTTCGCCGCTAGCTGGATCGAGAAGTCAGCCTGGACGCCTTGATCGCCAGCCATCTTTCGCGTCTCGCAAGCGTTACGTGCGACGCCGATTCCCCGCTCGACTGTCCTTGACATTCGGCGCTGCAATTCGAACAATGCTTTTGGTCCTCTCCCCTTCGAGTTCAGGATCACCTGGTGTTTCGCCAGGGTTGCGCAAGCCGGCCGCACCTCGCAAGACGCGCGGAACCGGCGCGTCTTGCGAGGTGC
>JBDKFA010000212.1:0-4643 GCA_039798945.1 Pseudomonadota bacterium | reverse complement strand
CGATCACCACCTCCAGTGGCACCCAGTAGTCATTCCAGCGCCAGGCATCGAACTCAGGGTGATCGGTGGCGCGCAGGTTCATGTCACTGTCGCGGCCGACCAGGCGCAGCAGAAACCAGATCTGCTTCTGCCCGCGGTAATGCCCGCGCGCTTCGCGGCGGATGAAGTGATCCGGCACCTCATAGCGCAGCCAGTCACGGGTGCGCGCGATCACCTGCACGTGTTCGGGTCGCAGGCCGACCTCTTCGTGCAGTTCCCGGAACATCGCCTGTTCCGGCGTCTCGCCATGCTTGATGCCGCCTTGCGGGAACTGCCACGAGTGGGTTCGAAGCCGCTTGCCCCAGAAAACCTGATTGCGCGCATTGAGCAGGACAACGCCGACGTTGGGCCTGAAGCCGTCACGGTCGAGCATAATCAAACCCCGATTTCTTGATTGAAATCATTATTGCACCGGGCGCATGGCCCGTGCGAGCCCTTGCTTTCCCGCACCCTGGCGCTGCCGGTCCGCCCCGCGCGCCCTTGCCTCCTGATCCCATGAAAGCCAGCCAGTTCTTCGTTTCCACCTTGAAGGAAGCCCCGGCCGACGCCGAGGTGGTCAGCCACCAGCTGATGATGCGCGCCGGCATGATCAAGCGGCTGTCCGCCGGCATCTACAGCTACATGCCGATGGGCCTGCGGGTGATCCGCAAAGTCGAGGCCATCATCCGCGAGGAGATGAACCGCGCCGGCGCCGTGGAGCTGCTGATGCCGGTGGTGCAGCCGGCCGAACTCTGGCAGGAGACCGGCCGCTTCGGCAAGATGGGCCCCGAGCTGATGCGCGTGAAGGACCGCCACGAGCGCGACTACGTGATCCAGCCCACGAGCGAGGAGGTCGTCACCGACATCGCGCGCCAGGAGCTGCGCAGCTACCGCCAGCTGCCGAAGAACTTCTACCACATCCAGACGAAGTTCCGCGACGAGCGTCGCCCCCGCTTCGGGCTCATGCGCGGGCGCGAGTTCACGATGAAGGACGCCTACTCCTTCGACCGTGACGCCGCGGGTGCGCAGCGCAGCTACGAAGCCATGTCTGAGGCCTACCGCGCCATCTTCGACCGCTTCGGGCTGCAGTACCGCGCGGTGGCGGCCGACACGGGCGCCATCGGCGGCGACCTGTCGCAGGAGTTCCAGGTCATCGCCGACACCGGCGAGGATGCGATCGTCTACTGCCCCACGTCGGATTTCGCGGCAAACATCGAGCTCGCCGAGGCAGTCTCGCTGCTGCCTGCGCGCGGGGTGCCGTCGGCCCCCCTGGTGGACACCCCCACGCCGGGCAGCAGCACCTGCGAGCAGGTGGCGGCCTTCCTCGGCTTGCCGCTGGCCCGCACGGTGAAGTCGCTGGTGCTCGCCACCGACGAGCTCGACGAGGCCGGTGCGGTGCGCCGGACGACGGTGTGGCTGCTGCTCGTGCGCGGCGACCATTCCCTCAACGAGGTGAAGGCGGGCAAGGTGCCCGGCCTGAAGGGGGGCTTTCGCTTCGCGACGGTGGCCGAGATCGAGGCGCACTTCGGCTGCAAGCCGGGCTACCTCGGGCCGGTGGGGATGCGCCAGCCGGTGAAGGTGGTGGCCGACCGCACGGTGGCGAACATGCACGACTTCGTGTGCGGGGCGAACCACGAGGGCCGCCACTACACCGGCGTGAACTGGGGCCGCGACCTGCCCGAGCCGGATGTGGTGGCCGACATCCGCAACGTCGTCGAGGGAGACCCCTCGCCCGACGGGGCCGGCGTGCTCGCGATCCAGCGCGGCATCGAGGTGGGGCATGTGTTCTACCTCGGCACGAAGTACAGCCAGGCGATGGGGGCCACGTTCCTGGACGAGCAAGGCAAGCCCCAGCTGATGGAGATGGGCTGCTACGGCATCGGTGTCACGCGCCTGCTGGGAGCCGCCATCGAGCAGAACCACGACGAGCGCGGGATCATCTGGCCTCGCACGATGGCACCTTTCGAGGTGGTGGTGTGCCCGATCGGCTACGACCGCAGCGCCGAGGTGCGTGCAGCCGCCGAGCGGCTGCACGACGAGCTGGCCGCGCTCGGTGTGGACGTGATGCTCGACGACCGCGGCGAGCGCCCCGGCGCGATGTTCGCCGACTGGGAGCTCGTGGGCATCCCGCAGCGCGTGGTCGTCTCCGATCGCGGCCTGAAGGAAGGCACGGTGGAGGTTCAGGGCCGGCGCGAGGCCCAGGCTGCTCGCGTGGAGCTCGCGCAGGCGGCGCAGGCGGTGCAGGAGCGCCTCGGCGGGCGGCCCTGACGGGGACGGCGCAGGCTGCCCGGCTCAGCGGGGCTCGTGGGGTGGACAGCCGCCGACGCGCGCTGGTGCTGGGCTCATGGGGCTGGGCGGGCTTCGGCCTGGGAGGCGGCCTCTGGCCGGCTCACGTGCGCGCGGGCCGGCAGCTCGAGGAGCCGCTGGCCGATGCGGTGCGCACCGCGCTGTCCGCAGCCGTGGCCGATGCGGCCCCGCCGCGGCTGAGCTTCACGCAGCCGCAGCAGCGTCAGGCCTACCTGGGGTGGCATGAGGCGATGAGCCGCCGGCTCGCGCGCTACAAGACCGAGCCGCACACGCGCCTGGAGTTCCTCGAGACGCTCTGGTACGAGAGCCGCCGCGCCGGCCTGGAGGAGGCCCTGGTGCTCGGTGTGATCCAGGTCGAGAGCGGATTTCGCAAGTACGCGATCAGCAAGGCCGGAGCTCGCGGCTACATGCAGGTGATGCCGTTCTGGGCGCGCACGATCGGCGACGGTGACGCAAGCCGGCTCTTTCACCTCCAGACCAACCTGCGCTTCGGCTGCGTGATCCTGCGCCACTACCTGGAACGCGAGCGCGGCGACCTGTTCATGGCGCTCGGCCGCTACAACGGCAGCCGCGGGCGCGCGGAGTACCCGGAACTGGTGTTCGCGGCCCGCCGGCAGTGGGCCTGGGCGGGGTAGCGTGCGGGCTGGCCGATGAAGCGCCGGCCCGCCCCACGCATCCTTGCGCCCCCATCGGGGGCCGGGCTGACCCGGTCCTTGGGGACTCTCAACCCTTGAGCCCCTGCCAGGCGCGTACCTGGGTGCCCGAGGTGCCCACCAGCGCGAGCACCCGCTCCACCGTGTCGTCGACGAGCTCGTCCACCGACGCGGGGCGCAGGTAGAACGCCGGCAGAGGCGGGAACACGATGGCGCCCATCTCGGTCACGGCCGTCATGTTGCGCAGGTGGGCCAGGTTGAAGGGCGTCTCGCGCACCATCAGCACGAGGCGCCGACGCTCCTTCAGCATCACGTCGGCCGCGCGCGTGAGCAGGTTGTCCGACAGGCCATGGGCCACCGCCGCCAAGGTCTTCATCGAGCACGGGGCGATCACCATCGCCGCGGCATCGAAGCTGCCGCTGGCCACGCAGGCGCCCACGTCACCCGGCGCATAGGCGAAATCGGCTTCCGATTCGAGGGCCTTGCGGTCCAGCCCCAGTTCGTGGTGGGCGCTGAGCACGCCGGCCGCGCTGGTGACCAGGTGTGTCTGCAGACCCAGCGCACGCGCACGCCGCAGCAGGCGCAGGCCGTAGACCGCGCCCGAGGCTCCGGTGATGCCGACAACCAGGCGCTGCAAGGGGCCGGCGCCTCAGGCCTGCTCGCCGCCGAGCAGCTGCTGCAGCTCGCCGCTCTGGTACATCTCCATCATGATGTCCGACCCGCCCACGAACTCGCCGTTCACGTAGAGCTGGGGAATCGTCGGCCAGTTCGCGTATTCCTTGATGCCCTGGCGAATGGCTTCGTCCTCGAGCACGTTCACCGTCGTCAGGCCCTTCACGCCGCAGGCCTTCAGGATCTGCATCGCCCGCCCGGAGAAGCCGCACATCGGGAACTGGGCCGTGCCCTTCATGAAGAGCACGACGGGGTGACCCTTGACCAGCTGGTCGATCTGTTGCTGAACGTCGCTCATGGTCGTCAACGGCGCCACTGCTGGCTCCGCCCGTGAAGAGGAGAAAGTATGGGGGAGGATACGCCAAACCCGGCGGGCCGAGCGTCGCGCCGCCGCAAGGCCTCCCGCCTGGAAGGTCTCGCTGCGTGCGTGCGTGCCCCGAGCCGGCTCAGGCCGAGGCTGCGGGCGGGAGGCGCCCGCCCGTGCATCGCGGCAGGCCGGCCAGGTCCGGGCGGGTGCGGATGTCGCTGAAGCCGTGTGCGGCCAGCAGCGCCTGAACGGCGTCGGCCTGGGCGTGGCCATGCTCGAGCAGCAGCCAGCCGCCCGGCCGCAGGTGGGCGGGTGCTGCCCGCACGATCTCGCGCAGCGAGGCCAGGCCGTCCGGGCCGGGTGTGAGGGCATGCAGCGGCTCGGCCGTCAGGGCTTGCAGGTGCGGGTCGTCCGCATCCACGTACGGGGGGTTGGAGACGATGAGGTCGAAGCGGCACCCAGCCAGCTCGCTCAACCAGCGTCCGGACACGAACGTGACCGGCAGTCCCAGGCGGCGCGCGTTCTCCCGCGCCACCGTGAGGGCGGCCGGGTCGATGTCCACGGCCGTGACCTGCACGAGCGGGCGATGGTGGCGCAGCGCGAGGGCTATGGCGCCACTTCCCGTGCCGAGATCGGCCACCTCGGCGGCGTGGTCCGGGGCGACGAGTTCGAGTGCCCAGTCCACC